>CANQZF010000163.1 GCA_947628265.1 uncultured Oscillospiraceae bacterium | reverse complement strand
GAGGTGGATTACGAGTCCCCGAACCTCTTGGACATGGACCTTTTGAACGAGCACTTCGCCGCCCTCTCCCGGGGAGAGGAGATCCGCGTGCCCCATTTCATGTTTACCCGGCAAAAGCGCTCGGCCAGCCAGTTCACCACCCTGCGCCTCCGGGAGAACGAGGTGGCCATCTTCGAGGGCATCCACGCCCTCAACGACCTCATCACCGACAAAAACCCCGGCGCCTTCGCCCTCTACATCAGCGCCAGCTCCGAGACGGTGTTCCCCGACGGCCGGGTGTTCAAGCCGGAGTGGGTGCGCCTGGTGCGCCGGGTGGTCCGGGACAACAACTTCCGGGGCGCCGACGCGGAGTACACCCTGTCCCTGTGGGCCAACGTCATGCGGGGCGAGCGGGAGCACATCACCCCCTTCATCCCCAAGGCCCGCCTCGTCCTAGACTCCACCCTGGAGTACGAGATGAGCGTCTTAGCCCCCCTGGCCCTGCCCCTCTTCCGGAAGCTGACAGACGGCCGCCCGGGCTTCGAGGAGGTCCGCGAGATCATCCCCTACCTGGAGCGCTACCAGCCCATCGCCGAAGAGCACGTCCCCCTGGGCTCCCTCCTCCGCGAGTTCATCGGCGGGGGAATTTACAAATACTGAAAAAGGGCCGCCGGGCCCTGCCCCCGCGATACGCGATCGCTTTCATTAAACAAAAAACCCAAGATCCGCCGTACGGGCCGCTGCCCACAGCGGCCCTTTTTCGTTTACCGCCATGCCTCCTTGTTCCGTTGTAGGGGCCGCCGTCCCCGGCGGCCCGTCCTTCGGATCACATCTCACCCCCAAAATAACCGCGCCATCCCCGAAAAAGGTATTCGCCGCAAAATTTTGCGGCGAATAATTTAATATGCGGCGTAAGCCGCAAACCTTTTACCGAGGCGGGCGCGATAAATTGGGGTAGGGGCCGCCAAGAGAGGCGGCCCCTACGGCGTAAATGGAAGGTTCCCCTTTGTATATTGGAAAATTCGTGATCCAACCACGGGCCGGCACGGTGTCCGGCCCTTACGGGAACATTGCGTGTTGAATGGGGGGCGGATGAAAACTGAAGGACGGGTCGCCGGGGACGGCGACCCCTACGGCGTTTTTTTGGGTGGCACAATAATCGGAACACTTGATTTAAACGCGAAAACTTGCCGTAGGGGCCGCCTCTCTTGGCGGCCCTTTTTTGATCATGCGGCATCGCCGCAAACTTTTTTTCGGGGCGGGTGCGAAAATTAGGGGACGGGCGGGTTTAGAACCCGCCCCTACGGCTATTTTGAAAGATTTCCCCATAAAAAACGCAACATTTTCAAATGATTTCGTAGGGGCGGGTTCCAAACCCGACCGACGTATTTTCTCCTCCTTTTCTTTTTTTCGGGATTGAAAAAAGAGGGGGGAGGGTGTATAGTATAAAATGACGAATTGTGCGGGGAGGCGCGTATATGGATAAAATGCTGGGGATCTACATCCATATCCCCTTTTGCGCCGGGAAGTGCGCCTACTGCGACTTCTACTCCCTGGCGGGGCGCGAGGCCATGATGCCCAAGTACCAGAAGGCGCTGCTGACCCACATAAAGGAGTCCTCCTCACAGCTCCAGGGCTACATCATCGACACCATCTACATCGGCGGCGGCACTCCCAGCTTCTATGGGGCGGGGAGGCTGGTGGAGCTGATGAACGCCCTCAAAAAATACGGGCGGGTCATGGTGGACGGGGAATTCACCGTGGAGGTGAACCCCGAGAGCACCACCCTCCGGGACCTGGTGAGGCTCCGGAGAGCCGGCTTCAACCGCCTCTCCATCGGCGCCCAGTCCGCCAACGACGGCATTTTGAAGAGCATCGGGCGGCTCCACGACTTTGCCAAGGTGGAGGAGGCCGTTCTCAACGCCCGGAAGGCGGGCTTTGAGAACGTCAGCCTCGACCTCATCTACGGCCTTCCCAGCCAGACCCGGGACGACTGGGCGGACACCCTCACCCGGACCCTGGCTTTAAAGCCGGACCACATGAGCTGCTACGGGCTGAAGATCGAGGAGGGCACGCCCCTCTACCCCTTCAAGGACTCGCCCTTCATCCCCGACGACGATTTGCAGGCGGACATGTACCTCTACGCCGTGGACGCCCTCAATCGCAACGGCTACAAGCAGTATGAGGTCTCCAACTTCGCCCGCCGGGGCTATGAGTCCCGGCACAACCTGAAATACTGGCAGATGGGGGAGTACATGGGCTTCGGCGCGGCGGCCCACTCCTGCGTCTCCGGCCAGCGCTACAGCTGCATCGCGGATATGGAGCTCTATGCCGAAAATATCCTCTCCGGCCGGAGCGTGGTGGACCACGCCGAGAGCATCACGGATTTCGAGCGGGCGGGGGAGTATCTGATGCTGGGCCTGCGCACCACCCGGGGCATCTCCGAAAAGGAGTATTACGACATCTTCCCCTGCAAATTCGACATCTCCCGGAAGCTCATGGACTCCTTTGTGGAGCACAAGTGGATGGTGAAGAACGAGGACCGCTGGAGCTTCACGCCGGAGGGGTTCCTCCTCTCCAACATCCTCATCGGCGAGATCCTGGACGCCCAGACAAAACAGCGAATGACCATCGTCTCCCCGTGGAAGAATGAGGAGGGGGACGCCTACCAGTTCTCCATGTTCTCCAAGCGCCCGGGGGAGGTCCAGATCTTCCAGGGGATAGGGTGAAACTGTAAAAAAGAATTACACTTGCATCGCGAATTTTTCACCGATTTGTAATTGATTTTTCTGGCGCGGTAAATTATTATATTTATATGTTTCCAAGCGGACTAGAGGGATGAGATATGGCAAAGGGAAAGAGAGTCAAAAAGAGAGAAGGAGGACTGGGCGGCGGCACGGTGGCGGTGATCGTCCTGGCATCGGTGACGGCTGTCCTTGTCCTTGGATTTTTCGGGCTGGGCGCTTATGTGTCCGGCCTCGATACGGTCTATCCGAACGTCACGGTCAACGGCACCAACGTGGGGGGCATGACCTATGAGGCCGCCCACAATACCCTGCTGTCCGCCGACATC
This sequence comes from uncultured Oscillospiraceae bacterium, assembly GCA_947628265.1. Taxonomy (GTDB): domain Bacteria; phylum Bacillota; class Clostridia; order Oscillospirales; family Oscillospiraceae; genus RUG626. The sequence continues at coordinate 1,409 of CANQZF010000163.1, read as the reverse complement.
GGCGTGCCCTCCGGCGTGGAGGCCGCCGTCCGGCTCACCGGGCGCGTGAGCATAACCGTCACCAGCGACGAGGTGGGCGCCGCCGCCTCCGTGACGGACGCCGCCGACGCCGCCTACGCCTACGGGCGGGACGGGGGATTTTTCTCAAAGCTCTCCGCCTTTGTGGGCTGCCTTTTCGCGTCCCACGAGGTCTATACCCCCAACGCCATCAATGAGGACGGCATCCGGGCCATCGTCGCCGACGCCGCCGCGCGGGCCAATCACGCCGCCGCGGAGGCAAGTTACACCGTTACGGACACGAAGCTCATCATGACAAAGGGCGGGGAGTCCTACACCGTGGACGAGGAGGGCGTCTTCACGTTCATCCGGGACACGCTCCTCTCCGGCAAATCCGCCTCCACCCAGGAATTCTCGGAGGCGAACACCTCCGGCGAGGCCGGAGACAGCCTGGATTTTGACGCCATTTATGAGGAGATCTACGTAGAGCCCGTGGACGCCGACTACGACCCGGAGACCCAGTCGGTGGTGGGCGGGACCTCCGGCCTGAGCCTGGACAGGGAGGCTGCCAGGGCCGCCTATGACGCCGCTGACCCCGGTGAGACGGTGGAGGTGGACCTGACCGTCCTGCCCCCGGCCGTCACCGCCGGACAGATGGAGGGGATGCTTTTCGCCGACAAGCTGGCGGAAAAGACTACGGACCTCTCCACAAGCACGGCGAACCGCATAAACAACGTGAGCCTGGCGGCTCAGGCGATAAACGGGTTCGTGATGAATCCAGGGGACGAGTTCTCCTTCAACGGCGTGGTGGGCCAGCGCACCAGCGATAAGGGCTATAAGCCCGCCGGCGCCTTCGCCAACGGCACCACCGTGGACGAGGTGGGCGGCGGCATCTGCCAAGTCAGCTCCACCCTCTACTACTGCTCGCTGAAGGCGGACCTGAAGACCGTGTTGCGCGTGTGCCACGGCATGGCGATCGCCTACATCCCCCCCGGCTTTGACGCGACGGTCTACTGGCCCTCCCAGGATTTCAAATTTCAAAATAGCCGCAACTACCCCATCAAGCTTGTGGCCTATGTGGATGAAAACGGCCTCACCATCGAGATCTGGGGCACAAAAGAGGACGATATCACGGTGATGCTGGAGTCCAACATCGTCCAATATATCGAGCCCGGCGTCCGGTATGTGGAGGACGACTCCCTGGCCCCCGGCGAGGAGGTCGTCAAGAGCTACGGCTCCTCCGGCTTCATCTCCGAGGCGTATAAGATCTATGTGGACGGCAACGGCAACGAAATAAGGCGTGAATTCCTGACAAGAGATACGTATATCCCCCAGAAGAAGGTCATCGCCCGTGGCCCGACCCCCGAAACCGAGCCCCCCACTGAGCACCCCGGCGACGCCCCCACCGAGAG
>CANQZF010000162.1 GCA_947628265.1 uncultured Oscillospiraceae bacterium | reverse complement strand
CCTTCCAGCAGGCCGACGACGTGGAGCGCATCTTCACCAAGGCCCTCTACGCCCTCCGGGACCGGCGGGAGATCGCCAGCGTCCTCTTTGGGCCCAACGGGGACCGGCAGTTTTTGGCCCGGGTCATCCGGGTGGCCCACGACATGTGCATCGTCCAGTGGAGCGGCGTCAGTCCCGACGCCAGCCGGGACGTGCTGGAGCACCTCTACTCCTTCATCGCCTACGGCGTGGTGAAGCTTTTGCAGGAGTGGCTCTCGGACGGGACGCGGGAGGAGCCGGAGCGGCTGGCCGCCATGCTCACGGACCTTTGCAATTACGGCGTCAGCGCCTTTGTGGAGCTGGGGCGCATCGACCCGCCGGTGGAGCGGAGATTTGGGAAATACGCGTTGGAGGAGCCATGAAGATCTATCTTATCCGCCACGGGGAGACCGCGTGGAATCTGGAAAGCCGCATCCAGGGCCGGGAGGACATCCCCCTCTCCCCGGAGGGCCAAAGGCAGTCGGCGGCCTGCGCCCGGGGCTTTTCGGGCGTCCGGCTCTCGGCGGTGCTGTCAAGCCCCCTCTCCCGGGCGGCGGACACCGCGAAGCTCCTCTCCCAGACCTGCGGGGCGGAACTTATAATAGAACCGGACCTCACGGAGCGGGACTTCGGCAGCGTCTCCGGCCAGATCGTCGACATCTTCAACCCCGAAAAATACGCCTCGGACTTAGAGCCCCTGGACGACGTGGCGGCCCGGGCCCTGGCGGTCCTCCGGCGGCAGGGGGAGCGTCTCTCCGGCGACTTTGCCGCCGTCAGCCACGGCGGGACCATCAACGCCGTCCTCCGGGCCGTGAGCAACGGCGAGATCGGAAGCGGCAAGACGAGGCTCTTAAACGCCCACGTGAACATCCTGGAGTTCGAAAATGGCGCTTTTCGCGTCCTGTCCTACAACGTACCCCCGGAAAACGTGAAAAACTACCTATAAAAAGAGCGTTCCGGCATCGGAACGCTCTTTTTTACGTCTCATTTTATTTCTCAACGATCCTGTCGCAGACGGTGTAGATGTTTCCCGCGCCCACGGTGAGGATGACGTCTCCGGGGGCGGCGTCCCGGCGGAGATTTTCCGCAAGCTCGTCAAAGGTGGGGCAGAACACCGCCCCGGGCACGCGTTTGGCAAGGTCGGCGGAGGAGATGCCGATGGTGTTGGTCTCCCGGGCGGCGTAGATCTCCGCCAAATACACCTTGTCGGCCCGCCTCAGCTCCCGGACGAAGTCGTCAAAGAGCGCCTTGGTCCTGGAGTAGGTGTGGGGCTGGAAGGCCAGAATCACCCGGCCGTCGGTGATGGTCCGCACCGTGTCCAAAAGGGCCTTGAGCTCGCTGGGGTGGTGGGAGTAGTCGTCGTAGACCCGGGCCCCGTTGACCTCGCCCTTGTACTCAAACCGGCGCACGGCCCCGTGGAAGGCCTCCAGGCCCCGGGCTATGGCCTCGCCGGAGATGCCCAGCACGATGGCGGAGGCGGCGGCGGCCAGGGCGTTTTTCACGTTGTGCATCCCTGGCACGTTGAGCTTCACATGGCAGTAGGGCTTCATCTTATAGATGACGTCAAATTCGCTGACGCCGTTTTTCGTCTCGATGTTCCGGGCCCGGATGTCCGCCTCGGTGGAGAGGCCGAAGGTGACGATCCGCCGCCTCAGCCCGTCGATGGCGTCCATGGTGTTCTTATCGTCCGCGTTGGCGATGACCGTGCCGGTGTAGCTGGGCACGAGGCTGGCGAAGGCCCGGAAGGACTTTTTCACGTCCTCCAGGTCCTTGAAGAAGTCCAGATGGTCCGCGTCCACGTCCAGGATCACCGCGATGGTGGGGGAGAAGCTCAAAAAGGAGTTATAGTACTCGCAGGACTCCAGCACGATGGTGTCCCCCCGGCCCACCCGGTAGCCGGCGTGGAGAAGGGGCAGGGTCCCGCCGATCATCACCGTGGGGTCCGCCTGGGCCGCCAGGAGGATATGGGTACACATGGACGTGGTGGTGGTCTTCCCGTGGGTGCCGGAGATGCACAGGGCGTTTTTGTAGTGGCGCATGATGCACCCCCACGCCTCCGCCCGCTCAAAAACGGGGATGCCGTTGTCCCGGGCGTACTCCACCTCGGGGTTGTCGTCCCTGGCGGCGGCGGTGCGGATGACGTACGCCGCGCCCAGTACGTTCTCGCTGGCGTGTCCGATGTGGACGGGGATGCCCTGACCTCTAAGATCCAGCACCGTCTCGCTCTCCGTCATGTCCGAGCCCGTGACGGGGATGCCCCGGTCGTGGAGCACCTTTGCCAGGGGCGACATGGATACACCGCCGATCCCGATCATGTGGCAGCGCTTTTTCGCTTCGATAAACCCTTCAAGTTCGGAAATTCTGTCCATAACCGCTCCGATACACAATTATATTGAAATTAGCACGCCATAAGATTATAATACTTTTCACCGGATAATACAACTGATTTTTGAATAAATTTTAAACAAAAACCTATGCCGGGAGGTGACGCCCTATGCCTGTTTCCGAAAAGCTGCCCCCCGGGGCCCGCTTCGTCCTGGAGCGCCTGACCTCGGCGGGCTTTGAGGCCTACGCCGTTGGCGGCTGTGTCCGGGACACGCTCCTGAGGCGACCGCCCCACGACTGGGACGTGGCCACCTCCGCCCCCACCGAGGCCACCGAGGCCCTATTTGAGCGGACCGTCCCCACCGGGGAGCGCTTCGGCACCGTCACGGTTCTCACGCCCTTCGGGGGCGTGGAGGTCACCACCTTCCGAAAAGACGGGGCGTACCGGGACGCCCGCCGCCCGGAGACGGTGGAGTTCACCGGGAGCCTCCGGGAGGACCTTCAGCGCCGGGACTTCACCGTAAACGCCATGGCCATGGGCCTGGACGGCGCGATCATCGACCCCTTCGGCGGCCGGGAGGACCTACAAAACGGGATCATCCGCTGTGTGGGCGACCCGGAGCGGCGCTTTTCGGAGGACGCACTTCGGATGCTCCGGGCGGTGCGCTTCCAGGCCCAGCTGGGGTTTGAGCTCGAGGAGGCGACCCTCTTCGCCCTCCGGCGGCTTGCGCCGCTGGCGGAAAAGCTCTCCGCCGAGCGGGTGCGCGCGGAGCTCTGCCGGACGCTGGCCTCCCCCCGCCCGGAGCTCATAGGGTCCATGATAGAATATGGCCTTCTCGCCCGTTTTATATCCGGTTTTCAGGAAAAAATCCCCTGGCGGCGGCTGGTCCCCGTCCCGGAGGAGCTCCGGGAGCCGGTTTTCGCCCTGATGTGCCGGAATTACGGCCTCACCCCCGACGCCGGGGCGCTTCTGCGCGCCCTGCGCGCCCCCACGAAGGTCGTCCGGGAGGCCCAGGGCGCCCAGGCGCTCTCCTTCTCCCCGGAAAACCTCCCGGAGCTTTTGTGCGTAAACCCGGAGGACCACGTCCTCATCGCCGCCGGCGCCGCCGGGAACTATGAGGACGCCCACGCCGCCATAAAACGCCGCCAATACGTAAAGCCCTCGGAGCTGTCCGTCACCGGGAGCGACCTTCGCGCCGCCGGCCTCCACGGCCCCCAGATCTCCGCCACCCTCCGCGACCTCGCCATAAGGGTCACCCGTGGAGAGATAGAGAACACCCGCGAGGCGCTGATGGAGCTGTTTCCCAACGGGGACGGGGGGCCCTCCGGGGGTTTTTAAAACGGATGCCGCCCTTTTTTGGCGGCGGGATCTACTTTCCCATCTTTTGTCCCGCCAAAAGATGGGAAAGTAGCAAAGGGAGAAAAGCGGCCAAGGGGTGTGACCCCTTGGAACCCCCGTTGGGTGCTCTGAAACCTTTGGCGAGTGCGTTGTATCGGCGGTCCGGCTCCCGCAGTGGTGGACGATACCAATGGGTGGCACTATATCCGCGCGGGCATTATCGTATTGACAAGCGCCTATTTCCGCGCAAGCCCGAATTATAAATTCGGGCGCCGCTGCCTGGGTGCGTATCGTGTGGTGGTCGGCAGACCAGCGTCTATATCCGCTGCCGCTGGCGCTCCGCGCCTCGCGCCTCGCTGGTGCGGTGCACTTCCAACCCGCCGTAAGGGCCGATGACCACATCGGCCCATATCCCTGTCCACCACTGCCCCCTCAACCAACGCCGTAGGGGTCGCCGTTCCCGGCGACCCGTCCCTCAATTTTCATCTCACCCTCCGATCAACGCACACGGTCCCGTAGGGTCGGCCGCCCACGGCCGACCGTCCCCCGATTTTCCGCTCCGCCCCGATAAAATGTTTGCGGCTTACGCCGCATATTTGATCATTCGCCGCAAAATTTTGCGGCGAAAACCTTTTTCGGGGATGGCGTGTTTTTTACCGCAATATTGACCCACCTAGGATGGGCCGCCGCCCAAATTGCCCCTCCCTTTGGGAGGGGTGCCCGAGCGAAGCGATGGGCAGGGTGGGTCCGTAATCCGGCCACCCCCACCCCCTGCCTTCTCCCAAGGGGAGGGGCTT
>CANQZF010000161.1 GCA_947628265.1 uncultured Oscillospiraceae bacterium | reverse complement strand
GGGACAAATAACCCCGTGCTCCTTTTGGACGAGATCGACAAGCTGGGCCAGGACTACAAGGGCGACCCCGCCAGCGCGCTTTTGGAGGCGCTGGACCCGGAGCAGAACACCTCCTTCCGGGATCACTTTCTGGAGATACCCTACGATTTAAGCTCCGTCCTCTTCATCACCACCGCCAACACCACGGACACCATCCCGAGACCCCTCCTCGACAGGATGGAGGTCATTGAAATCACCAGCTACACCGACGAGGAAAAGGTGCGGATCGCGAAGGACCACCTCCTTCCCAAACAGCGAAAGCGCCACGGCCTCACGGCTCGGACCATGCGGGTGGGGGACGACGTCATCCGGGACATTATCTCCGGCTACACCCGGGAATCCGGCGTGCGGCAGCTGGAGCGGGAGCTGGCGGCCCTGTGCCGCAAGGCGGATATGGCCATCGCCTCCGGGAGCGCCCGGAGCGTCACCGTCTCCTCCACGGATCTGGAGCGGCTCCTGGGGCCCAGAAGATTTAAGCCCGAGAAGATGTCCGGCCTTGACCGGGTTGGAATCGTCAACGGTCTCGCCTGGACCCAGGTGGGCGGCGAGATGCTGGAGGTGGAGGTGGTGTGCCTGGACGGCACCGGGAAGATCGAGCTCACCGGCAATCTGGGCGACGTGATGCGGGAGTCCGCCCGCGCCGCCGTCAGCTACGTGCGCTCCAGGTGCGACAAGCTGGGCATCGACAGGGATTTTTACAAAAATAAGGATATTCACATCCACTTCCCGGAGGGCGCCGTCCCCAAGGACGGGCCCAGCGCCGGGATCACCATTACCGTGGCGCTTATCTCCGCCCTCACCGGCGTCCCGGCCAAGGCGGACGTGGCTATGACCGGGGAGATCACCCTCTCCGGGCGGGTCCTGTCCATCGGCGGCCTTCGGGAGAAGACCATGGCGGCGCTGCGCTTCGGCGTCAGGACCGTCATTATTCCCCGGGACAACAAACCGGACCTTGAGGAGATCGACCAGAACGTCCGCAGGGCCCTCAACTTTGTCACCGCCTCCCGGGTGGACGACATCCTGGACGTGGCCCTCAATTTCCCGGAGGGGGAGAGCCAGAAGACCCCCGCGCCCAGCCTCCCCGCGGTGAAGCCCAGGCCCGACATGGCTGGAATCAGGCAGTAAGCCCATGGATTTTACGAAAATGGAATTTATCAAGTCCGCCGCCAGCGCCCGGGACTTTATCCGCGACGGACTTCCCCAGGCGGTGTTCGTGGGCCGCTCCAACGTGGGAAAATCCTCGGTCATCAACTCCATCGCAAGGCGCAAAAATTTCGCCCGGGTGGGCTCGAGGCCCGGGAAGACCGGGCAGATCAACTTTTTTCTTGTGGATAAGGCCTTTTACATCGCGGACCTCCCGGGTTACGGCTACGCGGAGGTCTCCAAGGCCGAGCGGGACCGGTGGGGGAGACTCATGGAGGACTACTTCGCCTCCGGCCTTGCGACCCTGGGCGTTCAGATCGTGGACGCCCGCCACAAGCCCACGGCGGACGACGTCACCATGATGAACGTCTTCAAGTCCCACGCCACCGACGTCATCGTGGTGGCCAACAAGGCGGACAAGTGCAAGCCCTCGGAGCTCCCAGGGAACATGACCCGAATTCGGGAGACCCTGGACATCTCGGAGGACACCCCGCTTTTGTCCTACTCCGCTGTCACAAACGCCCAGCGGGAGTCGCTGCTGATTGCTCTTGATTGGGCGCTTTCACTGTGATATAATGCCAATATGTTGAATATCCTGAAAAATCTTGACTGGTCCGTATTGACGGACGCCCTCATTTCCGCCCTGCCGGTGCTGGTTTGCATCACCCTCCACGAGTGCGCCCACGGGTATACCGCCCTCCTTCTGGGGGACACCACGGCAAAGGACATGGGGCGGCTCAGCTTAAACCCCCTGAAGCACTTTGACATCATGGGCTTTATCATGATGGCCTTTTTGGGCTTCGGCTGGGCAAAGCCGGTGCCGGTGGACTACCGGCGCTTCAAAAGCCCCAAGACGGGCATGGCCGTGACGGCCGTGGCGGGGCCGCTTTGCAATGTGGCGATCACTCTGGTGTGCCTCTTCCTCTATGGGCTGCTCATCCCGCTCATCGGGGAGAACACGGTGGGGTATTACGCCCTCCTGCTCATCTACCGCACGGCGTATCTCAGTATCTCCTTCGCGATTTTCAATTTTATCCCCATCCCGCCGCTGGACGGCTCCAAGGTGCTGTTCTCGGTTCTCAGCGAGAGCGCCTACGGCAAGCTCATGCGCTATGAAAAATACGGCATGGTCCTGCTCGTGGTCCTCGTGGTCACGGGCGTACTCTCCGGGCCTTTGAGTCAGGCGGTGAGCTGGGTATTCGATAAGCTCATCGTTATCGCGGAGCTTGGCTTGAGGCTCGGAAATCTCCTTTGAAAAGGTGAAGAATGGAAAATCCCACCTTCCGGCTGGAGGGCGTCGTCCGCACCCGGGACGACCTGGAGGACTTTGAGGGCCCCCTGACGCTGATCCTCCAGCTTTTGGCGAAAAATAAAATAGAGATCCAGGACATCAAGATAGCCGACCTCCTGGACCAGTACATGGCGTGGCTGGACGAGATGAAGGCCATGGACCTGGACGTGGCCTCGGAGTTTGTGCAGATGGCCTCCCACCTTGTGTACATCAAGGCCCGGATGCTCCTCTCCGCCGGGGAGGAGACCGGCGAGCTGGAGGAGCTCATCAGCTCCCTGGAGCGCCTCCAGAACCGGGACGTCTTTGAGCGGCTGCGGCTGGTCCTTCCCGGGCTCGGGGAGATGTACACCAGGGGCGCGGGGACCATGGTGAAGCCCCCGGAGTACCTGCCGGTGGACAAGGAGTACCGCTACCAGCACGAAAAGAGCGACCTTTCGGACGCCATCGCCCGGGTGCTTTCCCGGGAGGAGGCCGCCAGGGTCCTCCAAAATCCCGGCGGCTTCCGGTTCCCCCAGAGGATCGTCTACTCCGTGACGGAGAAGACGCGAGAGCTTTTGACAAGGCTGCGTGCGGGCGGGCCCATGACCCTCTCCCGGCTCTTCCGGGAGAGCTCCAGCCGGACGGAGCTGGTGGCCACGTTTATCGCCCTTTTGGAGCTCTGCCGCGACGGCAGCGTCTATCTGGAGGGCGAGGGGGACGAGGCCCGGGTCTCCTATATCAAAGAAGAGGAATAAGGATTTTATGGAAATAACCGATTTAGAGGGCGCCATTGAGGGTATACTTTTCGCGTCCGGCGAGGCCGTGCCCGTAAAGCGTATCGCGGCGGTGCTGGCCTGCGACGAGGGGCTTATTCTCGACGCGGCGGCCCACATCGCGGATAAGCTGAGCTTCGAGCGCCGGGGCATCAGGCTTGTGCGGCTGGAGGACAAGCTCCAGCTTTGCTCCGCGCCGGAGTATTCCGACGTCATCCGCCAGGCTCTGGAGACCCGCAAGCCCCCGAAGCTCACCCAGACAGCCCTGGAGGTTTTGGCCATCACGGCGTATTTCCAGCCGGTGACCAGGGCCTACATCGACGACCTTCGCGGGACGGACTCCAGCTACACCGTGGGGGTGCTGACGGAGCGGGGACTCATCGAGCCCTGCGGGACCCTGGACGCCCCCGGGCGGCCCACGCTCTTCCGCACCACCTCCAATTTTCTGCGGGTCTTCGGCCTCAGCTCCTTAGAGGAGCTGCCGGAGCTGCCCCAGAGGGAGGGGGAGGACGCCGAGCAGCTGAAAATTCAGGAGGCCATCGACGCGCTGACCGGGGAGGAGAGCGGCGGGGAGACGAAAGACGGGCCGCAAGAGGGACAAGCGCAATAACCACGAAAGAGAGGTGAGGGTATGACGCTTTTATTTTTGCTGGTGATGATCGTTCTGGCCTGCTGCGGGCTGTGGAAGGCCGCGCTCATCATGCTGGGCGTCACACTGCTTCTCGACTTTCTCATAGCCATTCTCCGCGTGGGGGCCAGGGCAACCCTGGAGGAGGGAGTCTTTTCCCTGAAAATTCTGGCGGGGCCCGTAAAGCTCAATATCCTCCCCAAGGACGAAAATAAGGCCAAAAAGCCCAAGAAGGAGAAGCCCCCCAAGGAGGAAAAGCCCAAGGAGGAAAAACCGGAGACAGAGGAGAAGCCCAAGCCCAAGCTGAAGATCACCTTGGAGCTTGTGCGGACGATTCTCTCCGCCGTGGGGGACGCCCTGGGGCGGCTCCGGCGCAAGCTGTCCATCGACGTTCTCACCGTCCACTACACGGTGGCCTCCGATGACCCCTACAGCGCCGCCATGACCTACGGCTACGCCAGCGCCGCCGTGGGCGCGCTGATGCCGGTCATTGAGAACATATTCAAAGTCAAAAAAAGCGACGTGGGCGCGGCGGTGACCTTCGACACCAGCGAGGCGGACCTCTACATCGACGCGCAGCTCACCATCGCGATTTGGGAAATCATCTACATTGCTCTGGCAGTAGTGCCGGTGATCAAGCCGGTCTTGGCGGGGCTTAAAAA
>CANQZF010000160.1 GCA_947628265.1 uncultured Oscillospiraceae bacterium | reverse complement strand
CCACATCCCGCCAGGAGCCCCCGGAGAAGCTGCCCATGGACCAGTGGGTGAGGTTCACGATGTCCGCCTCTTTCGCGAAGTTTATGAGGAAGTCCGTGACGGCGGAGCAGATGTAGCTGATCATGATGCCGATGACAAGGAGGGTGGACATGCTCCGCACCCTGCCGCTGAAGAGGAGCACCAGGACCATGGACAGCATGGAGCCCAAAAAGGACGCCGCCACCGTGAGCCACAATGGCGCGGAGGTGAGCCACGGGCTCAACGCGATGGTGACAACGGCCAGAAACATCCTGGCCCCGGAGGAGATACCCAGCACGAAGGGCCCCGCGATGGGATTGCGGAAGAAGGTCTGGAGTAAAAACCCGGAGAGGGACAGCGCTCCCCCCAGCACCGCCGCCAAAAGCACCCGCTTCAGGCGGATTTTCCAGATAATGTTGAACGCCGTCTCGTCCACGGTGAGAAGCCCGCTCTCAATATCCCCACGGCGAAAGAGAATGCGCGCGATCTCCCGGACGGAGATGTGGACGCTGCCGGTGTTGACGCTCCAGATCACCGCCAGCACAAATAAAACCGCCAGCGCCGCGAACACGGCGCAGTACCGCAGGGCGTTTTTTCTCGATTTCTCCATCATTTGAGCCTAAAGAGGTAGGTGAGGTTGTCCACCCTCTCATCGGCGAGAAGCATCTCATGGATGTCGCTGACCATGCCGCCGATGGTGCTCTGGATCTGGAAGAAGTCCGGCGTTGTGCACCAGACGTTGCCCTCCTTCACGGCCTTTGTCTCCGCCAGGATCTCGCCCCTGGCCAAAAGCTCCTCCATGGTACCCGGCTTTCCGCCGGTGGACCAGATGTAGATGATGTAGTCGGCGTCAGCGGCCTTCTCGTAAAAGGCCTCCAGGTCCATTTTCGCCGTGCCGGACTTGCCCACGCCCACGTCGGGGAGGGCGTAGACGCCCCCGGCCAGCTCCACCATCTTCGCCATGTAGTCCCCGGCGTTCCGGGCGTAGAGGGAGCCGCTGGAGGTGATGTAAAAAACGGCCACGGTCTTGCCGGTGCTCTCCAGCGCCGCAAGCTCGTTTATGATGCTCTCCTGGGCGGAGAAGACCTCCTGGGCCTTGTCCTCGGCGCCCAAAAGAGCGGCGTAGAGCTTGGCCCACTCGACTCTTGCCAGGGGGTGCTCCTCCTCGGAGGAGCGGTCCACCATGACGGGCACGCCGATGGACGTAAGCTGAGCCTCCACGTCCTCGGTGAGCATGGCGGAGTAGATGGCGAGGGTACAGCCGGAGGCGGTGATCTTCTCATAGTCCGGGGCGTCGTACTCGCCGATGTAGGTGAGGGAGCCGTCCGTCAAGGCGTCCTTGACCTCATCGATATACCAGGTGTCCACGTCGTTGGTGGTGAGGGAGACGGTCCCCAGAGCCCCCACGGCGTTTATGAGGGAAATCACCGGGGCGGAGGAGATCAGGATGTTTTTCACGGGTGCTTGTAGGACGATCGCGCCCTCCGGGGCGTCCGCCGGGACGGTCATGCCCTCCGGGACCACCAGGAGCTTGGTGCCGTCGGAGATAGTGGCCAGCTTGTAGCCGCCCTTGTAGTAGTCCACGGTAAAGCACTTGGCGTAGGAAAGCTCCATGGAGCGGTCAAAGACCAGCTTCCCGTCGAAGCTCTCCTCGGTGGGGGCCTGGGTGGGCTCTTCCGTAGGCGCGTCGGTGTGCGCGTCCGTGGGCTCTTCCGTTGGAGCGTCGGTGGGGTCCGCGCCGTTCCCGCATCCGGCGAGAACGGACAGGAGCAGGATAGCGCAGAGGGTCAGGGATAAAAGCTTTCTTTTCATAGTGAGGTCTCCTTTAAATATATTTTCTACGCGACCCCCGGGAAAAGAAAAGGCACATCCCTTGCCTGAGGCAAAAAATGTGCAGCAACTTAACCCCTGCCGCATAAGCAAAAAAGAGCGCACCGCCCCCTTGCGAATCGGCAAAGGTAAACGCTGCACTCCTCTATACCCAGAAAGCATCGCGATAAAGAACCGGGCCGGTATTCTGACTTGAGACGCCAAGGGGCGTCAGTTACAGTAATGGCAGTTGCGCCGGATTTGAACCGGCTTCCCCGTTTGATCTATTCAGCTGAAGAGCCTTTCGAACCGCAGTCCCGATATTCACTTTTCCAACGGATTATAACACGCCTTTTCCGCAACTGTCAAGAAAAACCCCCGGAGCTGCCGGCAATGTCATTAAGTCAAGGACACCGCAGCCATGCGCAAAATAATGTGCGGATCGGGATGACGAGGCGTTATAAAAAAGGTTTGCGGCTACGCCGCAGGATCGAAAACGGGCCGCCAAGAGAGGCGGCCCCTACAGGGAGCGTGCGCTTCGATTGGGGCCCGGATAAAATCTGTACGGGTGGATCCAGAGCCCCTCCCTCTGGGAGGGGGCAGGGGGTGGGGGTGTAGTTGGATATACGGACCCACCCTGCCCATCGCTTCGCTCGGGCACCCCTCCCGGAGGGAGGGGCAATTAAAATTGCGGCGAAGCCGCTCCTTTTAAAAGCCCTCCCCGCAGGGCGGGGAGGGGCAGGGGTGAGGTGGGAGGGTGGAGGATTTTGAGTGCTCAGATGAACGCACTCTCTCACCTCATCCGTCGCTAACGCGCCACCTTCCCCGCCTAAGCGGGGAAGGCTAAAGAGGTTGCGGCCCATGGGGCTGCTGATTTGACTCCCACCCCCTACGGGGGCGTCTGAGCTTTTTTACCGTTTTCTTGCAAAAAATGTATTAATATATGGGAAATGCGCTGAATTCGTTGACATACGCGGTTTTGGCTGGTAAAATATTAAAGGAAATCACTTACTTTTTCGCAAGTGGTCAAATTTACAGGAAAGAGGGAATTTACAATGAAAAAGGGTATGAGGATCTGCGTGGCGCTTATGCTGGCGCTGACGGTGGCGCTGGCGGGCTGCGGGCTCTTTGGCGAGAGCTCCGACAAGGGCTCCGGGAAGACCGACGCCATAAGCCTTCTTGACGGCCAGAGGACCTATAAGCTCCCCGACGTGGACTACGACACCCTGTATCTGTGCCAGATCGACGTGAACCCCAACGACGAGAGCGCCATCCTCACGGAGTTTTTGGACTACGGCATCCAGAAGGAGTACCACCTCACCTACGCCAAGGACGGCAAGGCCATCCGGCAGGATGATATTTTCATCTGCGATACCGGCGACAACGCCAAGGCCATGTACGACGCCCTTATGGAGATGGGCGGCGAGGGTATGGACTTTGGCGCCTACGCGGACGACCCCTCCATACTCGTTCTCGTCTACGACCAGGAGATGGTGGAGGGCACCATCCTCCAGTTCGCCGGGTACGGCATCGGCCTTGAGGCCGACGCGGACGCCGCCACCTACGCCCAGTTCGACGCGGACATGTACGCCGGGTATCTGGTGGACATCACGCCGGCGGAGTAATACTTTAAAGCCAAAAAAAGCGCCGCCGGAAAGCGCGGCGCTTTCCTTTCAGGGGGAAGTGAATCATGAAAATAAAGAAAAGGGAGCGCAACCCCGAGGTACGCTGGAAAAGCGTCTATGAGGTGGTCCGCCGCTCCAAACTCCCGTGGCTATGGATATTCCTGGCCTTCGCGGTGAACCTCGTCCAGACGGAGCTTCTTGTGCGCATCCCCACCTCCACCTCGGCGCTGCTGGGCGGGAGCCTGGAGGCCTCGGCCCTCCGGGACACCATCTTTTACTATGTGTCCTACGCCGTTGTGCTGACCGTGTGGAACCTGCTCTTCGCCCAGGCGTCGTGCCTCGCGGTGAAGCGGGCCCGCGACAACCTGTGGGGGAAGATGCTCCGGGTACATATGTCCTTTTACGACGGCAACGACCCGGCGGAGCTGATGAGCGCCGTCAACAGCGACATCTCCTACGGTATCGACCAGACCACGTATCTGCTCATCTACCTGGTGCCGGAGCTTTACTACATCTACCGGGCCACCAGGACCATCGGCTCCTACCACTGGCTTCTGGTGGTGGGGATCGTGGCGTTCGTGCCCATCAAATACGTCTACTCCCTCATCGTGGGCAAGATCTTCTACAAGGCGGAGGCCGGAATCTATCAGGAGATTGGCGGCCTCACCGGGTATCTTGCCGAGCGTGTGCGGAATTTGCCGCTCATCAAGACCTTCACCAACGAAAAGCGGGAGCGGGAGAACGGCCGGAGGACCGTGGACAGGCTGGTGCGGGCCAACATGAAGGAAGTCAAGGTGGGCGCGGCCTCCTCGGCTATGATCCAGGTCATCGACTTCATCCAGCAGTTCCTGCTCATCGTCCTGGGTGTGGTGCTCATCCAGCAAAAGAAGATCACCATGACCCAGTGGGTGGCGTTTTTCCTCTTCAGCCAGGAGCTTACAAACACCATGTCCCACGTGGTCAACGAGTGGCTGGCCATCAAGATGGTGAAGGCGTCCCTCTGCCGCGCGGCCAAGATCTACGACGCCCCGGAGGAGGACCTGGAGGCCCCCGGCGACGAGCCCATCCCCGAG
>CANQZF010000159.1 GCA_947628265.1 uncultured Oscillospiraceae bacterium | reverse complement strand
TGATGCTGGCCGCCACCTCCGGGGCCATCGTGGTGGGCTTCAACGTCCGGCCCGACAACGCCGCCCGGGACTACGCCTCCAGAAACCACGTGGACATCCGGCTCTACAGCATCATCTACGACTGCATCAATGAGATCGAGGCCGCCATGAAGGGTATGCTGGCCCCCAAATTCCGGGAGGTCCAGCTGGGTCACGCCGAGGTCCGGGAGACGTACAAGGTCTCCAAGGTCGGCACCGTCTGCGGCTGTTACGTGCTGGACGGCAAGATCCAGCGGGGCTGCAAGGTCCGGGTCCTCAGGGACAACGTCATCATCTTCGACGGGGAGCTGGCCTCCCTCCGGCGCTTCAAGGACGACGTCCGGGAGGTTGCCTCCGGCTACGAGTGCGGTATGCAGATCGACAAGTTCAACGACGTGAAGGTCGGCGACATCATCGAGTGCTTCACCATGGAGCAGATATAACTGGCTTTGAAGCCCGCTTTGCGGGCTTCAAATGCCAAAGGGGTGCGTGCGGGAAAATATTCTGAATTTTGCGAAATTCAGAATATTTTCCCTGCTGCTTTGCTGCGCGCACGCCCGTAGGGCGCACACTTGCAAAGCAAAAGGGATTTTTTCCAAGGCACATGTCCTTGGAAAAAATATTAATTGGGGAAAGGAAACCACACTATGCCTTCTAACCATATAAACCGCGTGAATGAGGACATCCGGCTTTGCATGGACAAGCTTTTGCGGGAGGTGAAGGACCCCCGGATCCACCAGGGGCTTCTCTCCGTCACCGCCTGTGAGGCCACGGGGGACCTCAAATACTGCAAGGTCTATTTGAGCGTCCTGGGGCTGGAGGACGAGAAGAGCCTGAAGCAGGGCCTGAAGTCCGCCTCCGGCTGGCTCCGGCGGGAGCTGGGGCAGCGGATGCGGCTACGCAACACCCCGGAGCTCACCTTCGTGCTGGACCACTCCATCGAGGAGGGGGCCCACATCAACTCCATTTTGGCGTCCCTCGACATAAAGCCGGAGGAGGAGACGGAAGATGACGCTGACTGATGCCGCCGGGTGGCTCTTGGAGAACGACAGTTTTCTCATCCTCACCCACGCCCGCCCGGACGGGGACACCCTGGGCTCCGCCGCCGCCCTGGCAAACGCCCTTCGCAGGCTTGGCAAGCGGGCGGCGCTCTACCCAAACCCCGAGATCACGGAAAAATTTACGCCCTTCGTCTCGCCCTACATCGCCGACGGGGGCGTTTTTGAGCATGTCGTCAGCGTGGACATCGCCGCCCCCAACCTCTTCCCACAGGGCTTTAAGGGAGAGGTGGACCTGGCCTTCGACCACCACCCCTCCAACTCCGGCTTCGCCGGGGCCACGGTGCTGGACGCCAAAAGGGCCGCCTGCGGGGAGATCGTCCTGGCCCTCATCCGGGAGCTTTTGGGCGAGCCCTCTCAGGAGGAGGCGGACCTTCTCTATATCGCCATCTCCACCGACACCGGCTGCTTCCAGTACGCTAACGTGACGGAGGAGACGTTTTTGGCGGCGGCGGAGCTCTCAAAAGCCGGGGCCGATACCGCCGGCCTCTCCCGGCTCTTCTTCCGCACCTTCTCCCGGGGACGCCTTAAGCTGGAGGGGGCGGTCTACTCCGGTCTTCGGACCTTCCATGACGGCCAAATCGTGGCCGCCGTGGTGACCCGCCGGATGATCGAAGAGACCGGCGTCACGGAAAACGACATGGACGACCTGGCGGCCCTCCCGGGGAAGCTGGCGGGCCACGAGGTGAGCCTGACCCTCCGGGAGAACGAAAACGGCTCCACCCGGGTGTCCCTGCGCTCCGGAAAGCGGGTGAACGTCTCCGAGATCGCCAAAAAATTCGGCGGCGGCGGCCACGCCATGGCCGCCGGCTGTACCGTGGACGCCCCCCCGGAGGAGACGCTTAAACGGCTGCTCCCCCTTGTGGAGGAGGCGCTGGGGAACGGGTAAAATAAGCTCCCCCTCGTTACGGGCCGCCAGGAGTGGCGGCCCCTACAACAGAAAATAAATTTTCGCATAAACGCTGTAGGGGCCGCCTCTCTTGGCGGCCCGCCCTACAAATCGCTGAAAGGACCCGCCATGACAGGAATTCTCATTGTGGATAAGCCCGCCGGGTGGACAAGCCAGGACGTGTGCGCCAAGCTCCGGGGGGCGCTGCGGGAAAAGCGCGTGGGCCACTCCGGGACGCTCGACCCCATGGCCACCGGGGTTTTGCCCGTCTTTGTGGGTCGGGCCACCCGGGCCGTGGAGTTTGCGGAAAACGACCGCAAGTGCTACACCGCCGCCCTGCGTTTAGGGCTTACCACCGACACCCAGGACACCACCGGCACGGCGCTGGAGACGAAAGACGCGACCGTTTCGGAACAGGACCTTGCCGCCGCGCTTTCGGAGTTTACCGGAAATATCAAGCAAATTCCCCCCATGTACTCCGCCGTGAAGATCGGCGGCAAGAAGCTCTACGAGCTTGCCCGGCGGGGCCAGAGCGTGGAGCGGCCCGCCCGGGACGTGACCGTCTATTCCATCGCCCTCCTGGGCCGGGAAAACGGCGACTACATTTTAGATGTGGAGTGCTCCAAGGGGACGTATATCCGAACGCTCTGTCACGATATTGGCCGGAAGCTCGGCTGCGGCGGGTGTATGTCGGCCCTCCGGCGCACGCGGGCCGGGGCCTTCGGCCTTGAGGACGCCCACCCCCTTGCCGAGCTCATCGCCGCCGCCGAAAAGGGAGAAATTGATCGCTTTCTCCTGCCCGTGGACAGCCTCTTTCGGGAGTACCCCGCCGTCACCCTGGACGCCCCGGCGGAGCGAAAATGCCGGTGCGGCAACGATTTCCCGGTAAAATTGGGGGACGGGCTCTGCCGGGTCTACGCCGGGAGCGGCGAGTTTCTCATGCTGGGCCGGGTCGCGGGGGAGAAAATGACCACGGTGAAGAGCTTTTTTGCCGTGTGAGGTGAAAAAATTTGGAAAAAGGAAAACGCGTTATCGCCCTGGGCTTTTTTGACGGGGTGCATCTGGGCCACGCGGCCCTTTTAAAGGCCGCCCGGGAGCTGGCGGCGCAGTACGGCGTGGAGCCGGCGGTGCTGTCCTTCGACACGCCCCCCGGCAAGACCATCGAGGGCACGCCCGTGCCCATGATCAACTCCGCCCTCGACCGGGCGGACATCATGCGCAGGATCTTCGGCCTTCAGGACCTCATCTTCCTCCACTTCGACTCAGAGCTCCGGCACATGGCCTGGGACAAATTCGTGGAGTGGCTGAAGGCGGACTTCGGCGCGGTGTGTCTGGTGGCGGGGTACGACTTTCGCTTCGGCTATCAGGGCGCCGGGAACGCCCAGCTTCTGCGCCAAAAGTGCGAGGAGCTGGGCCTGGGCTGCCACATCGTGCCGCCGGTGATGGACTCCGGCGAGCCTGTCAGCTCCACAAGGATCCGAAAGCTCCTTCTGGAGGGCCAGTGCCGCCGGGCCGGGGAGCTTCTGGGCCACAGGCACCTTCTCACCGACGCAGTGCGCAGCGGCTACCGCTTCGGCCGGACCCTGGGCACACCCACCATCAATATGCGCTTCGAGGACGGCGTCCTGGTGCCCCGCCACGGCGTCTACATAGCCGAGGCCCACATCCTCCATTCCGGCGAGCGCTTCCCGGCGGTGACCAACATCGGCGTGCGCCCCACCGTAGGCGGCGAGGCGGCGGTGACGGTGGAGAGCCACCTTCTGGGCGTGGACCGGAATCTCTACGGCCAGCGCATCCGGGTAGAGTTTTACAAATTCCTCCGCCCGGAGATCAAATTCCAGCGCATCGAGGACCTGCGCGACCAGATCCGCCAGGACGCGGCGGAAACGCTACGATTTTTCGATTTGCACCCGATCGATCCGTTTGATTACCCCGAGTGGGAGAGGTAAATAGATGCCTCAGGGGCCGCCATTGGCGGCCCCTGCGGGCGTTAAGGGGGGGCTAATAAAATCGCGGCGAAGCCGCTCCTTAAAAAAGCCCTCCCCGCAGGGCGGGGAGGGGTAGGGGTGAGGTGAGAAGCCGAAGGATTTTGAGCGCTCAGATGACCGTACCTTCTCACCTCATCCGTCGCTAACGCGCCACCTTCCCCGCCCTGCGGGGAAGGCTAAAAAGGTTGCGGCCCTGCGGGCCGCTTATTTTAAAAGCCCCTCCCTTTGGGAGGGGGCAGGGGGTGGGGATGGCCGGATTACGGACCCACCCTGCCCATCGCTGCGCTCGGGCACCCCTCCCGGAGGGAGGGGCAATCTGGGGCGTCGGGCCATTTCCGGTTGGTCGATGGTGCGGTAGAAAACGCACCGTCCCCGGAAAAGGTATTCGCCGCAAAAGTTTGCGGCGAATGATTTAATGTGCGGCGAAGCCGCTCCTTATAAGCCCTCCCCGCAGGGCGGGGAGGGGCAGGGGTGAGGTGAGAAGGTAGCGACTTAGGAAGCACTCAGATGAACGCACCTTCTCACCTCATCCGTCGCTAACGCGCCACCTTCCCCGCCCTGCGGGGAAGGCTAAAGAG
>CANQZF010000158.1 GCA_947628265.1 uncultured Oscillospiraceae bacterium | reverse complement strand
ATGATCTGCGACGGCGTCCTGCCCTCCAACGAGGGGCGCGGCTATGTGCTGCGCCGCCTTCTGCGCCGCGCCGCCCGCCACGGGAGGCTCCTTGGCGTCACGGAGCCCTTCCTCTACGAGGTGGTGGACACGGTGGTCCGGGAGAACGAGGGCCACTACCCGGAGCTTTCCGAGCGCCACGACTACATCAAGCGTGTTGTCCGCACCGAGGAGGAGAGCTTCTCCAAGACCATCGACGGCGGCATCCACATCTTTAACGATATGCTGACCCAGCACAAGGAGCGGGGCGAGACGGTCTTCTCCGGCGAGGACGCCTTCAAGCTCTACGACACCTACGGCTTCCCCATCGACCTCACCCGGGAGATGGTGGAGGAGCAGGGCATGACCGTGGACGAGGACGCCTTCAAATCCCAGATGGAGGAGCAGCGTCGCCGCGCCCGGAAGGCCCGGGAGGCCCTGGGGGATCTGGGCTGGGCCGGCGTGGAGTTCGGCAAGGACGTGCCGGAGACCGAATTTTGCGGCTACACGGAAAATACCGTCACGGATGCCCGCGTGGTAGCCCTGGTCATCGAAAACGAACAGGCCGAGGAGATGATGTCCGGCGTGGAGGGCATCGTCGTCCTCGATAAGACCCCCTTCTACGCCGAGATGGGCGGACAGGTGGGCGACCACGGGACCCTCACCGCCGGCGACATGACCTTTGAGGTCACGGACGTCAAGAAAAATAAGGGCGGCAAATATATGCACTACGGCAAGGTGACTTCCGGCGTCCTGAAGCTGGGCGACACCGTCACCGCCTCCATCGACACCGCCCGCCGCGCCGCCATTCGCCGCGCCCACTCCGCCACGCACCTTCTAAACGCCGCTTTGCGGAAGGTCCTGGGCGATCACGTCCACCAGGCCGGCTCCCTGGTGGAGCCCGACAGGCTGCGCTTCGACTTTACCCACTTCTCCGCCATGACTGGCGAGGAGCTTTTGGCGGTGGCGGACATCGTCAACCGCGAGGTCCTGGCCGGGGAGGCCATCGAGACCCGCGAGCTCCCCATCGACGAGGCCCGCAAGCTGGGCGCCCAGGCCCTCTTCGGGGAGAAGTACGGCGACATCGTCCGGGTCGTCACCATGGGCGACGGCTTCTCCGTGGAGTTCTGCGGCGGCACGCACCAGGACAACACCGCCAAGGTGGGACCCTTCCGCATCGTCAGCGAGTTCTCCGTGGCCTCCGGCGTCCGCCGCATCGAGGCCATCACGGGCCTTGAATATTTTAAGGACAACGAGCGGATGAACCGCACCCTTTTGGAGGCCGCCAACGCCATGAAGACCTCCCCCTTCGAGCTGGTGGAGAAGCTGAAGGCCAGCCAGGAGGAGATGCGAAACCTCCACCACGACTTGGACTCCTTAAAGGACAAGCTCCGCTCCGGCGAGATTGGCCACTTCCTGGCCGCCGCCAAGCGTGTGGGGGATCTCCACGTGGTCACCACCTCCCGCCAGGGCGCCACCCCCGACGAGCTTCGCAAGTTCGGCGATATGCTGAGGGATAAGGACCCCTCCGTTGTGGCGGTCATCGCCAGCGTGGACGGGGATAAGCTCACCTTCCAGGCCGTCTGCGGCAAGGACGCCGTCCAAAAGGGCGTCAAGGCCGGCGACATCATCCGCGCCGTGTGCGCCATCTGCGGCGGCAAGGGCGGCGGCCGCCCCGACTCCGCCATGGGCGGGGGGAAGGACGTCCTCAAGCTCGATGACGCCCTGGCCACTGTGGATGATTTCGTAGCCGAGAAGCTGGGGATTTAAAAAGGTTGCCGCCTAAAGGCGGCGGATAAAATTTCTTTCCATTCTTTTGTCCCGCCCCCTTCTCTCCGTAGGGGCCGCCGCCCACGGCGGCCCGTGCAAAGGAAGAAAAGCGGCCAAGGGGCAGTGCCCCTTGGAACCCCCCTGGGCGCTCTGAAACCTTTGGCCCGTACTTTGTATCGGCGGTCCGGCTCCCGCGGTGGTAAACGATACCAATGGGTGGCTCTATATCCGCGCGGGCATTGTCGTATTGACAAGCGTCTTTTTCCGCGTAAGCCCGAATTATAAATTCGGGCACCGCTGCCCGGGCAGTTGTCGGGGGCGTTTGCGTCTGAATATTGCCGCGCTGCCTGGGTGCTTATCGTGTGGTGGCCGGAAGACCAGCGTCTATATCCGCTGCCGCTGGCGCGGTGTTCGGGAGGGTCTGGGACCCTCCCCTACGAAAAACTTTGGAAATGTTTCATTTTTATGGGAAAATTTCTCAAATTTCTCGTAGGGGCGGGTTCTAAACCCGCCCGTCCCCCGTCCACCTCATCGCCCCCCTTTAACGCCGTAGGGCCGATGACCACATCGGCCCGTCCCCCGTCCACCGCCGCACCCTCAACCACCGCCGTAGGGGCCGCCTCTATTGGCGGCCCGTCCCTCAATTTTCATCCGTGCCCCATTCAACGCACAAATGTCTCCGTAGGGGCCGCACATCTGGGCGGCCCATCCTCCGATTAATGACGCACCCCCCAAACCACGCTGTAGGGGCCGCCTCTCTTGGCGACCCGTCCCTCAATTTTCATCCGGTCCCCATTCAACGCACAAATGCGCCGTACGGGCCGGACACCCGGCCGACCGTCCCCCGTTTACCTCATCGCCCCCCCTTAACGCCGTAGGGGCCGATGACCACATCGGCCCGCCCCCCTCCACCGCCGCACCCTCAACCAACGCCGTACGGGCCGCTGCCCACAGCGGCCCACCCCCCGTCCCTGTTAATCTCCTCCGACGAACATAACGCCTCACCCTCTCAAGAAAGGGAGAACCCATCATGACCATCGACTTCACCGCCATCCCCCAGCAGCACATCGAGGGCTTCAAGGGCGGCTACGGCCTTTTTGAGCCCCGGATGTTCACCGACAGCGACAACAAGATCATGCTTGCCACCCTGGCCCCCGGCGCCTACATCGGCACGCACACCCACGAGGGCACCAGCGAGATCGTCTACATTATAGAGGGCGAGGCCGTCATGGTTTGCGACGGTCAGCGCGAAATATTGCGCCCCGGCGACGTCACCTACTGCCCCCAGGGCCACACCCACAGTCTGCGCAACGAGTCCGACCGGCCCCTGCGCTTCTTCGCCGTGGTGCCGGAGCACAAGAAAGGAGAATAAATATGTCCGACGTTTTAAATTACGACGACACCTGCCTTTTCTGCAAGATCATCAAGGGCGACATCCCCTCCAATAAGGTCTATGAGGACAACCTCTGCTACGCCTTCCGGGACATCGCGCCCCAGGCGCCCACCCACATTTTGGTGGTCCCCAAGGCCCATATCCGGTCCGTGGCGGAAATCGACGCCCGCAACGAGGCCCTGGTGGGCCACATCTTCACCGTCATCGCCAAAATCGCCGCCCAGGAGGGCCTGGAGGGCGGCTACCGGGTCATCTCCAACTGCGGCCCCGACGCCTGTCAGTCCGTGCCCCATCTGCACTTCCACATTCTGGGCGGCGCCAAGCTGGCCGACAAGATGGGCTGAGCCATGGTCATCGATCCCATCCCCATCCTTCTGAAGGACGGGCGGGAGGCGGTCTTGAGGAGCCTTATCCCGGAGGAGGCGCCGGCGTTACTGGAATGTTTCATGCGGTGTGCCGAGGAGACGTACTTTTTGTACGTGGACCCCATGGACCGGGAGAAATATTCCGTAGACGGAGAGCGCCGCTTTCTGGAGGAGTACAACGGCTCTGACAGCGGGGCGCTCATCGGCTGCTTCGTGGACGGACATCTGGCCGGGACTTGTGACATCACCTTTCAGACGGACTTCAAGGCCCGCCACCGGGGCGGCGTCGGCATCGCCATACAGAGGCGGTTTTGGGGACTTGGCATCGGCACGGCCATGTTCCGCGCCATGATCGACATTTCCCGGGCCCGCGAGGGGATCGCCCAGCTGGAGCTCGACTTCATCGAGGGCAACGCCCGGGCCCGTGCGCTCTATGAGAAGATGGGCTTTCGCGTATGCGCCGTGCTCCCCGACGCCGTCCGGCTGTTCGACGGGCGTCTTCTCAACGAATACAGGATGATTTTGAAGCTTTAAACCGCGAACCACTTGCAATTTCCGTGTCAAAGCTGTTACAATAGGATAAGTTTTACCGTTTCAGGAGGTACACCATGAGTAAAGGAAAATTCTACCTTTCCACCGCCATCGCCTACGCGTCCGGCAAGCCCCACATCGGCAACACCTACGAGATCGTCTTGGCCGACGCCATCTGCCGCTTCAAGCGAATGTCCGGGTATGACGTGTACTTCCAGACCGGCACCGACGAGCACGGCCAGAAGATCCAGGAGAAGGCCGAGGCCGCCGGCGTCACCCCCCAGCAGTTTGTGGACGCCACCTCCGGGGAGATACGGCGCATCTGGGACCTTATGAACACCAGCTACGACAAATTCGTGCGCACCACGGACCCGGACCACGAGCGGAAGATCCAGGAGATCTTCGAAAAGATGTTGGCCTCCGGCGACATCTACAAATCCAAGTACGAGGGCTGGTACTGCACCCCCTGCGAGTCCTTCTGGACCGAGAGCCAGCTTGTGGACCACAAGTGCCCCGACTGCGG
>CANQZF010000157.1 GCA_947628265.1 uncultured Oscillospiraceae bacterium | reverse complement strand
TTGTAGGGGGGATAGACGGCGATGGAGTCGCCGGAGTGGACGCCGGCCCGCTCGATGTGCTCCATGATGCCGGGCATTAAGACGTCCGTGCCGTCGGAGATGACGTCCACCTCCAGCTCGGTCCCGGGCATGTATTTATCCACCAAAACGGAGTTGTCCTCCCGCTCGGTGCTGGCGAAAATGAGGGCCATGTAGCTCCTGACGTCGTTGTCGTCGTGGGCGATGACCATGTTCTGACCGCCGATGACGTAGCTGGGCCGCAGGAGCACCGGGTAGCCCAGGGAGTTCGCGGCCTCCAATGCCTCCTCCAGGGTGTGGGTGCCCATGCCACGGGGGCGCTTGATGCCCATTTTCTCCAAAAGGGCGTCGAACCGCTCCCGGTCCTCGGCGAGGTCGATGCCCTCGGCGCTGGTGCCCAGGATGCGGATGCCGGCTTTATCCAAGAACTCCGTGAGCTTGATGGCCGTCTGGCCGCCGAAGGCCACCACCACGCCGATGGGCTTTTCCACCTCGATGACGCCCATCACGTCCTCCGGGGTCAGGGGCTCGAAGTAGAGCCTGTCCGCCGTGTCGTAGTCGGTGGAGACGGTTTCGGGGTTATTGTTGATGATCACCACGTCGTAACCCAGCTTCTTGAGGGTCACGGCGCAGTGGACGGAGCTATAGTCGAACTCGATGCCCTGCCCGATGCGGATGGGGCCGGAGCCGATGACAATGACGCTCATGCGGCGGCGGGGCAGGGGCCGGGAGTCGCACTTCGAGTCATAGGCGGAGTAGTAGTAGGGCGTCTCCGCCTCGAACTCGGCGGCGCAGGTGTCCACCATCTTATAAACGGGGTCTAAGTGGGGAATGTCGCTCTGCCCGGAAATAGTGCGGAGGGCGGCGTCGGTGTAGCCGTAGCGCTTGCCTTTTAAATATGTCTCGTCGTCGATGCCGTTTTTGGCGATGTAGTTTTCAAAATTCACAAGATTTTGGAGCTTGGAGAGGAACCACCGGTCGATCATGGTGACCTCATGGATGTGCTCCGGGCTCACCCCCGCCTTCAGCGCCTCAAAGACCGTGAAAATCCTGAGATCGTCCATGGCCGCCAGCCGCTCCTCCAGGCTCTTTCCGGGCTCCGGGGCCCGGTTTAAGGTGGACTGGCCGATCTCGGCCCCGCGCACGGCCTTCATGAGGGCGGACTCAAAATTCCGCCCGATGCTCATGACCTCGCCGGTGGCCTTCATCTGGGTGCCGAGCCTGCGCCCCGCGCCGTGGAACTTGTCGAAGGGCCACTTGGGGAACTTGACCACGCAGTAGTCCACCGTGGGCTCGAAGCAGGCGTAGGTCTTGCCGGTGATGTCGTTGCGAATTTCATCTAAGGTGTACCCCAACGCGATTTTCACCGCCACCTTGGCGATGGGGTAGCCCGTGGCCTTGCTGGCCAGAGCCGAGGAGCGGGAGACCCGGGGGTTTACCTCGATGACCGCATACTCAAAGCTGTCGGGATTTAAGGCGAACTGGCAGTTGCAGCCGCCCTCGATGCCAAGCTCCGTGATGATGTCCAGCGCGGCGGACCTCAGCATCTGGTACTCCTGGTCCATCAGCGTGAGAGCCGGGGCCACCACGATGGAGTCGCCGGTGTGGATGCCCACGGGGTCGAAGTTCTCCATGGAGCAGACGGTGATGACATTCCCCGCGCCGTCCCGGATGACCTCAAACTCGATCTCCTTCCAGCCAAAGATGTACCGCTCGATGAGCACCTGGTGGATGGGGGAGGTCTCCAGCCCCACGAAGGCGACCTTTCGAAGCTCCTCGGCGGAGTACGCCACACCGCCGCCTCCGCCGCCCAGAGTGAAGGCGGGCCGGACAATGACGGGGTAGCCGATGCGCTCCGCGATGGCGACGCACGTCTCCACGTCGTTGGCGATGTCGGAGGGGATGCAGGGCTGGCCGATTTTTTCCATGGTCTCCTTAAAAAGCTCCCGGTCCTCGGCCTTGTCGATGGCCTCGGCATTCGTCCCGATGAGCCGGACGCCGTGCTCGGCCAAAAAGCCCTCATGGGTCAGCTGCATGGCGATGGTGAGGCCCGTCTGGCCGCCAAGACCGGCGAGCAAGCAGTCGGGCTTCTCTTTGAGGATGATGCGCTTCACCGTCTCGGCGTTCAGGGGCTCTAAGTAGACGGCGTCCGCCATGTCCCCGTCGGTCATGACGGTGGCGGGGTTGGAGTTTACGAGGACGGACTTGACGCCCTCCTGCTTCAAAATGCGGCACGCCTGGGTGCCGGCGTAGTCGAATTCGGCGGCCTGGCCGATGACGATGGGGCCGGAGCCGATCACCATGACCTTCTTGATGGTTTTATCTAAAGGCATTACCGCACCTCCATCATGCTCATAAATCTGTCAAAGGCCCACTCGGTGTCCCGGGGCCCGCCGTGGGCCTCCGGGTGGAATTGCATGGAGAAGGCGTTTTTGCCGGGGTAGTCCACGCCCTCGCAGGTCCCGTCGTTGACGTTCACGAACCGCATTTTGCCGCCGACTTTCTCGATGTCCTTTACCGATACGGCGTAGCCGTGGTTTTGGCAGGTGATGTAGACCCGGCCCGTCTCCAGATCCTTCACCGGCTGGTTGGCCCCCCGGTGGCCGAATTTCAGCTTCTCGGTGGAGCCCCCGGCGGCGATGGCCATCATCTGGTGGCCGAGACAGATGCCGAACATGGGCTTTTTGCCGAAAAGCTCCCGGATGACTTCGATGCACCCCACGTTGTCCTTGGGGTCCCCGGGGCCGTTGGAGAGCATGATCCCGTCGGGGGACCAGCTCAAAATGTCCTGAACTGTGGAGTTGTAGGGGAGGATGACCACCTTGCAGCCCCGCTTTAGAAGGTTCTCCGTGATGCTCCCCTTGGCGCCGTAGTCCATGAGGACCACCGTGCGCCGGACCTCCCCCTCCGGCAGGAGAATTTCCGGCTTTTTCGTGCTGGTGGCCTCCACGGAGCCCTCCACGCGAAAGTCCTTCAAGGTGTGCCAGTCGTAGTCCGGGTCGTCCGTGATGACGGCGTTCATGACGCCGCCGTCCCGGATCATTTGTGTGAGCTCCCTGGTGTCGATGCCGGAGATGCCCACGATGCCCATGCGCTCCATGAAGTGCTGGATGTTCTCCTCGCACCGGAAGTTGGAGGGCTCGTCGCAGACCTCCCTGACTATAGCTCCGCGGACATGGATAGACGAGCTTTCCATGTCCGCGTCAGCCACACCGTAATTACAAAACATGGGGAACGTGAAGATCACCAGCTGTCCGAAGTAGCTGGGGTCCGTGAGGCTCTCCACACAGCCGGTCATGCCCGTGGTGAAAACGAGCTCCCCCACTTGGGTCCCCGCCTTGCCAAAGGAGACGCCCTCATATTTCTTGCCGTTTTCAAGTATCAAGTACGCTTTTCCCATAAGACCTCCATATATCTAAAGCCTGTCCTGCGGGCCGCCAGGAGTGGCGGCCCCTACAGTCGGATTTGAGTTCTTTCAAAAGAAAGAATGTGGCATTAGACGCCGTAGGGGCCGCCTCTCTTGGCGGCCCGTTTAAGGATCACCGCAGCAGTTTTTTGATCCTTTCCATGGCCTCGCAGGTGTTCTCATACGTCCCGAAGGCCGTCAATCTCACATACCCCTCCCCGCTGGGGCCGAAGCCGGCACCGGGGGTGGTGACGATGCAGGCCTCTTTTAGGAGCTTATCGAAAAACTCCCAGGAGCCTAAGCCATGCGGGGCGCGGCACCAGATGTAGGGGGCGTTGACGCCGCCGTAGACCGTGAGGCCCGCGTTCGAAAGGGACTCCCGGATGACCCTGGCGTTATTTAAATAGTAGCGGACGTTCTCCATGGACTGCTCCCAGCCCAGATCGGAAAGCGCCGCCTCCGCCGCACGCTGGATGACGTAGGGCACGCCGTTAAATTTCGTGCCCATGCGCCGGTTCCACATATCCCGGAGGGACGCGCCCTCCCGCCGAAGCTCGCGGGGGATCACCGTGTAGGCGCAGCGGTTGCCCGTAAAGCCGGAGCTTTTGGAGAAGGAGCGAAACTCAATGGCGCAGGTCCTCGCCCCCTCCACCTCAAAGATGCTATGGGGGATACCGGGCTCGGTGATAAACGCCTCGTAGGCGGAGTCAAAGAGGATGACGCTCTGGTGCTCGTTTGCGTAGTCCACCCAGGCCTTCAGCTGCGCGTAATTTGCCGCCGCGCCGGTGGGGTTATTGGGGGAGCAGATGTAGATGATGTCCGGCACCCGCTCGGGGAGGGCCGGGAAAAAGCCGTTTTCCGCCGTGCAGGGCAGATAGACGAGGTTCGTCCACTTCTCGCCGTCGTAGTCCCCGGCCCGGCCCGCCATGGCGTTGGTGTCCACATAGACGGGGTACACCGGGTCGCAGACCGCCACCACGTTGTCAACGTCGAAGAGGTCGCCGATGTTGCCGCAGTCGGACTTGGCCCCGTCGGAGACGAAGATCTCGTCGTCCGCTATCTCCACGCCGCCCTTTTTGTAGGCGTCCCGAATGGCGAACCTCAAAAAGTCGTAGGCCCCGTTTGTCTCCTCGCAGTAGCCCCGGAAGGTCTCGGCCCGGCCCATCTCCTCCGTGGCGCGGCGCATGGCCTCCACCACCGCCGGAGCCAGGGGACGGGTGACGTCGCCGA
>CANQZF010000156.1 GCA_947628265.1 uncultured Oscillospiraceae bacterium | reverse complement strand
GACGGGAATCTATGACCTTGCTCTCGGAAAAACCGCAGTACGGACACCTCATGTCAAATGCCTCCATTCGTAATAGGGCCCTCTGATTATGTATATTATATCAGAAAATTTTTTAATTGTACACAAAAAACGCAAAAATTCCTCAAAAAATGTTTTGCCACTTTCTGTATATTTCTCCAAGATGTAAAATCCAGGATTTACACATTGAAAAAACGCCGCTCCTGGAATAAACTCTTATATGGGGTGGTCCTGTGAGAAAGAAGCTTTCGTACATACTCTCCGGAGAGAACATATCAAGGCCGGCGCTCCTCATGATCCGGGGCTCGGTCCTCCTCTCCTGCGCGCTTCTGGCGCTGTCGCTGCTCATAGAGGTCTGGGCGGGCCCCATGACGGCGAGGAACGTACATATGTACCGGCTGGCGGCGGACCTCTACCGCGCGCCCCAAGGGGTGCTCCTGGCGGGCTTTGTGGGGGCGCTCATCGTCGACACCGTCATCAAAGAAGGGCGATAAGCTCCTCCCGGGTCATGAGGCTGTTCACCACCTCCAAAAGGGCGTTTGCGGTCATGCGCTCAGGGAGGTCCAGCTTTTTTAATAGCTCCCGCCGCTTTTGGGCGCTGTCGGGTTTTCCCGTAAGGCCCAGCTCATATAGGTCCGCCTTCGTGACTCCCTCTCCCTCACGGGAGGGGGAGTTTTCGTCCTCAAAGGTGGCCCCAGCCCGGGTCAGCGCCTCCAAAATCACCTCCGGCGGGACGCCCTCCACGCCCAGCTTGCCCTCCTTGGAGGGCGCGGGCTTGCGCCGCTCCTTCCCCGGGATGTCCGGGATATAGGCGTGCTTCACCCGCTCCGCCGGGAGAGCGCCCCGGAGGCGGTTTCGGATGAGAAATCCCGCCGAGTCGGAGTCGGTGAGGATGATGACGCCCCTTTTTTCCGCCGCAGCGCGGATGAGGGAGAGCGCGTCCCCGTCGGAGAAAAGCCCGAAGCCGTGTGTCTCCAAAATCAGCGTGTCCACCACCTGGCTCACGGCGTTTTTGTCATAACGGCCCTCCACCACGATGGCCTCTTTGATTTTTTTCTTCATATTCACCTCGGCATAGCGAGGATTTGGACCACCAGCATCGTCACGATCTCCTGCCCGTCCCGGGAGGTGCTGTTCAGCGCCAGCGCGGCCTTAGAGGCAAGCTCCAACATCCGGGCGCAGCGGTCCTTCCCGGCGCGTCTGGCGGCGTCCATCAGCGCCCTGGCCTGGAACTCAAACCGAAGGTCCGTAAGAGACATTAAATCCCGTGTCCCCCTGCCGTTCTCCTGACAAATTTTCGCCACTAAAAGCTGGCGGAGCTTCTGGGAAATGGAGAAGCTTATCTTGTGGGGGGCCTCGTTCATCTTGAAAAGCTCGGAGAGGCGCTCCATGGCGTCGTCCCGGCGGCCCGCGATGAGGGCGTCCGTCAGCTCCCAGGCCGCCGCCTCCGGCACGGGTGTCACCACGGCGCGGACATCGGGGACATCCACGGCGTCCCCGGGGCAGTAGGAGATGAGCTTTTCCACCTCCGTCCGCATGGCGGTCATGAGGCCCCCGGTCATGGTGATGAGCTCCCTGGCGGCGGCCCGCGTGACCCGCTTTCCCGCGTCGCCGAAGCCCTTGGCGAGCCAGCGGGTGAGGTAATTTTCATCCATGGGCCGAAACTCCACGGCGGTCAGGCGCTTTTTCAGCTCCTGATTGGCCTTGATCCGCCCGTCCAGCTTAAATTCCACGCTGTCGAAGACGAACGCCACGGTGGCGTAGTCGGGCACGTCTGAGAGGATGTCGAGAAGCTCCCCGCGCCCCTCCTCCGTGAGCTTTCCAAAGTCCAGGTCCCATATTTCCGTAAAGGTGCGCTCGGAGAAGGCCGGGAGGGCGTCCACGGCCCCGCGAAGCTCGCCGAGATCGAGGCCCTTGCCCTCTAAGCGGTGGTGGTTGAATTCCTCCGTCCCCGGCGTCACGGTGGCGCGCAGCTTTTTAAGGCTGTCCTCCAGCAAAAACCGCTCCTGGCCGTAAAAGGCGTAGACGGATCTGGGCGTCCCGGCCTTCAGGTCCTCCCGGAGGCGCAGAAATTCCCCGTTGTCCTCGTCCTTTTTCCTGTTATAGCCGGCCATGGGATCACCTCGATCTTACTTTGATAGTTCCGCTCTCGTCGGTGCGGAGAATATCTATCCCCCGGGACGCAAGCCTCTCCAAAACCTCCCCGGTGGGGTGGCCGTAGGAGTTCTCGCCCACAGATATGACTGCAAGCTCCGGCGTGAGGCCGTCTAAGAGCCGCTCCGAGGTGCTGGTCTTGGAGCCGTGGTGCCCCACGATGAGGCACTCAATGTCAGGAAGGGCGTAGAGCGCCAAAAGCTGGCGCTCCTGGATGGCGGGGGCGTCGCCGGTGATCAGCGTCTCGAACTCCCCGTCGGAGACAAGGGCCATGAGCCCCCGCTCGTTTTCGTCGTCGCTGCCCATGGGCGGGAACAGGGTGAGCTCCGTCTCCCCAAGAGTGACCGTGGTCTCCTCCGTGATGTAGACGATCTCACACCCCGCGCTCCGGGCGGCGGTCAAAATCTCGTCGTCCAGATTGCTCTCCTCAAACCGGGGCTCGGGTACGGCGATGGCGGAGACGGACACGGTCCCCAAAAGCCGCTCCACGCCGTTTGCGTGGTCGGAGTGATAGTGGGTCAGCACGAGAAGGTCGATCTTCCCCCTGCCCAGGGAGCGGACATACCGCTCCGCGATCTCCCCCGCGTCCTCGCCGGAGGAGGAGCCGCAGTCGATGAGCACCGTGGCGGGGCCGGCGGTGACGGCGATGCTCTGCCCCTGCCCCACGTCCAGGGCCGCCAGTGTGTACCCGGGCTCAGAGCGGCTTATAAAGTCCTTGACCACAAAAATGACGCACAGGGACGCCGCCGAGAGGCACAGGGCTGAGAGGAGAAACCTCAGCTTCAACTTAAAGGCCGCCGCCAGCGCCACGGCGGCGTAGGTCAGCGCGAACCAGCAGATCACCGCCGCGCCGTCCAGATAGACCGCCGCCAGGAAGGGCTTCGCGAAGAGCTTTGTGATAAAAACGATGACCTTTACGATTACCGCCGGGTAGAACGCCGCCACTCTCCCCACCGGGAGATAAATAAAGGCGACGCCCACGCACAGCGCCCCTAAAATGAAGGCCGGCGTCACAAGGAAGAGTATGATGAGATTGACCGCCGGGGCCACCAGGGAGACGCACCTAAAGTAGATCGCCGAGAGGGGCAGTGTGAACACGATGGCCCCCAGGGTGGTGGCGAGGCTCCCGGCCAGGGTCACGCGCAGGTGCTTTTTGAAGCTCTTCCCGGAGGGGAGGTTTTTCGTGAGGGCTCCGCTTATTCTGGGCGACAGGGTCACGATGCCCAGCGTGGCGGCAAAGGAGAGCTGCAAGCCCACCCCGGCGATGGCGTAGGGATTTATGAGCAGCAGCGCGAGAAGGGCGGCGGACAGGGACGTTAGGCTGTCGCTGTCCCGGTAGATGAGGGGCGCGGTGAGCACGAACGTCTGCATGATGACGGCCCGGACCACGGAGGCGGAGAAGCCGGAGATGGCCATAAAGAGGACCAGCACCGGGAGCGTCGCCAGCACCGCCCAGCGGCGGCGTCCGAAAACCGTCAGGATAAAGCCCGCCAATATGGAGACGTGCATCCCCGATATGGCGATGATGTGGGAGACGCCGCTTTTCTCCATGGCGGCGGTGAGGGCCGTGTCGGCGTTGACCTCGCTCCTGTCCCCAGTGAGGAGGGCCAGCATGAAGCCCTCCGTTCCTAAAGGGAAGGTCTCCCGAATCTTCTGCCGGATGGCGTGGGCCAAATAGCGGTAGAAATTTGTAAACGTCACGCCGGGGGAGCTCAAAAGCTCCACATTTTTAACGCGGGTGGCAAAGAGGAAATAGCCCTTGGAGGTGTAGGAGGTGATCTCTGTCTCCCCCACCCTGTCCGCCGTGGAGAGGGTGGTCGTCAGGCGCACTCTGTCGCCGGGTCTCAGGGAATTTGCGGAGTCGTCCAGGACGTAGGCCCGGGCCTTGAGCTTCGGCCCCGCGTCGGAGTCGATCTTGATGTCCACATACGCGCCGTACTCCCGCGCCGCCGGGAAATCCGTGACGGTGGCGGTGATCTCCATCTCCCTGCCGTCAAGGTCCCGGGCGTGGGAGAAGAAAACCGTGTCGTACCCGAAGCTCCAGATAAAGCCCAGAGACAGCCCCAGGGAAACGAGGATGGCGGCGCGCCGCCTGTCCGTCCTGAGTACAGCGTAAACAAGAAGCCCCAGCGCCAGGGCGACGACGGCGGCCAGGGGCATGAGGCGAAGCGGGATGAGATATTGGCACAGCGCCACGGCCAGGGCGAAGGAAAACGAAAAGACGCACAGCTTCCTCATTTTCCTTCCCCCTTTCAAAAATCAGCCTATGCGCGCAAGGACCTTTTCGTAAGTATGCTCCGCCATGGGGATATACCGGGCCTCCAAGGCGTCCATGCGCTCTTTGAGCCTCTCGGCATAATCCCGGTCCGCCATGGATCTCATATTGATCCGCACGTTGAGAAGCGCGGAGAGCAGCGCGGCTCTTGCCAGCTGCGCCCCCACGCCCACATCGGAGACGGCGATGGCGCTGCCCTTCTCCGAGAGCTCCGATAGGAGCTCCAGGACCTTGCCGCAGCACTCCGCGA
>CANQZF010000155.1 GCA_947628265.1 uncultured Oscillospiraceae bacterium | reverse complement strand
GTTCCAGAACTGGGTGCCGATGTAGCCGCAGGTGCGCCGGGCCACGTTCATCTTGTTCTGGTCGGTGTTGCCGCACTTGGGGCACTTCCAGATGAGCTTGCCGTCCTCCTCCACGATCTGGATCTCGCCGTCCCAGCCGCAGCACTGGCAGTAGTCGGACTTGGTGTTGAGCTCGGCGTAGATGATGTTGTCGTAGATGAATTTCATGACCTGGAGCACGGCCTCCAGGTTATTTTGCATGTTGGGGACCTCCACGTAGCTGATGGCCCCGCCGGGGGAGAGGGCCTGGAACTCCGCCTCGAATTTGAGCTTGGTGAAGGCGTCGATGGGCTCGGTGACGTGGACGTGGTAGGAGTTGGTGATATACCCCTTGTCGGTGATGCCCTCGATGATGCCGAAGCGCCGCTGAAGGCACTTGGCGAATTTGTAGGTGGTGGACTCCAAAGGCGTGCCGTAGAGGGAGTAGTCGATGTTCTCAGCCAGTTTCCACTCCTTGCACTTATCGTTCATCTTCTGCATGACGCTAAGGGCGAAGGGGGTGGCCTCCGGGTCCGTGTGGGACTTGCCGGTCATGTACTTGACGCACTCATAGAGCCCCGCGTAGCCCAGGGAGATGGTGGAGTAGCCGTTATAGAGGAGCTTGTCGATGGGCTCGCCCTTTTGAAGGCGGGCCAGCGCCCCGTACTGCCAGAGGATGGGGGCCACGTCGGAGGGGGTGCCCAAAAGCCGCTCGTGGCGGCACCGGAGGGCCCGGTGGCAGAGCTCCAGGCGCTCCTCAAAGATCTTCCAGAACTTGTCCATATCCCCGCCGGAGGAGAGGGCCACGTCGGGGAGGTTGATGGTGACCACGCCCTGGTTGAAGCGTCCGTAATATTTGTGCTTGCCCGGCTCGTAGTTGCCGGCGTTGGCCACGTTGCCCACCCCGGCGTCGGTGAATCGGTCGGGGGTCAGGAAGGAGCGGCAGCCCATGCAGGTGTAGACGTCGCCCTTGAGCTCCAGCATCTTCTTTTCGGAAATATAGTCGGGCACCATCCTGCGGGCGGTGCACTTGGCGGCTAACTTCGTGAGCTCCCAGTAGCGGGACCCCTCGGTGATGTTGTCCTCCTCCAGGACGTAGATGAGCTTGGGGAAAGCGGGGGTGACCCAGACGCCGTCCTCGTTCTTGGTGCCCTCGTAGCGCTGGAGCAGGACCTCCTTGATGATGAGGGCCAGGTCCTCCCGCTCCCGCTCAGAGCGGGCCTCGCCCAGGTACATGAAGACGGTGACAAAGGGGGCCTGTCCGTTGGTGGTCAAAAGGGTGACCACCTGGTACTGGATGGTCTGGACGCCCCGGCGGATCTCCTCCAAAAGCCGGTCCTCCACGATTTTCTGGATCTTCTCCTCCGTGGGGTTGACGCCCAGGGTCACCAGCTCCTGCTCCACCACCTTGCGGATCTTCCGGCGGCTCACATCCACGAAGGGCGCCAGGTGCGTAAGGGAGATGGACTGTCCGCCGTACTGGTTGGAGGCCACCTGGGCAATGATCTGGGTGGCGATGTTGCAGGCGGTGGAAAAGCTGTGGGGCCGCTCGATGAGGGTGCCGGTGATGACGGTGCCGTTCTGGAGCATGTCCTCCAAATTCACCAGGTCGCAGTTGTGCATGTGCTGGGCGTAATAGTCCGTGTCATGGAAGTGGATGATGCCGGCCTCGTGGGCCTCCACAATGTCCCGGGGCAGCAGCACGCGCTCACTGAGGTCGCGGCTGACCTCGCCGGCCATGTAGTCGCGCTGGGTGGAGTTGACCACCGGGTTTTTGTTGGAATTTTCCTGCTTGGCCTCCTCGTTGCAGCACTCGATGAGGGACAAAATCTTCTCGTCGGTGGTGTTGCTCTGGCGGACGAGAGAACGGGTGTAGCGGTAGGTGATGTAGTTCTTGGCCACCTCGAAGGCCCCGTGGGCCATGATCTGCTTCTCCACCAGGTCCTGGATCTCCTCCACGGAGGGGCTGTGGCCCATTTTCTCGCAGTCCAGCGCCACGGACTCGGAAATGCGCTTTATCTGGAGGGGCGTCATGCGGGACATCTCCTCCACGGACATGTTGGCTTTGCTGATGGCGTTCTCGATCTTCCGGATGTCAAAATCCATTTCAACGCCGTTTCTCTTTATAATTTTCATACGTATCCTCACCTCGGGCGGAAATTAAGTAAAATATAGCACAAATATTGTGGTGGGTCAAGAGGAAATCCATATATATTGTGTTTTTGGCGTTTGGCACAGCACAATATCCTGTATTGTGGCCTTTTTTCGCAAAAATCGGGAAAATTCGACAAAATGGGGTCCCAAAACTTGACTTTTCCCCTCCGGGAGATCATAAAAATTGTTGAAATGCACAAAATACTGTCGCATCAGAGACAAATTTCCACCGGCTCCCCGGCCTCCACGCTCCCCGGCGTGACGGAACAGTCGAAGGCCAAGAGGTTCACCCCGGCCCGTTGGGCCTCCCGGAGGGCGTCGGCAAAGGCCGGGTGGGTGGCGCGGTTGGGCTCAAAATACCGGACGGACCCCATCTGGATGACGAAGACGGCCCAGGCCTCAAAGCCCGCCTCCACGCACCGGATAAGCTCCCGGAGGTGCCGGACGCCCCGCTCCGTGGGGGCGTCGGGGAAGCGAACCACGCCGTCCTCCTCCAGGGTCACGCCCTTGACCTCGCAAAAGGCCCGGCGCTCCCCGGCCTCCACGTAAAAATCCAGGCGCGAGGCGCCGAAGACCGTCTCCGGGCGGATGCGGGTGGGCGCGGGGTAGAGCCGCCCGGCCTCCAGATACTCCCGAAAGACCTTATTGGGGGCGGCGGCGTCCATGTTGATGAGCCGCTCCCCCTTCTCCACAGCGATGAGGTCGTAGCTCGTCCGCCGTGCGGGGTTCTCCGACGGTTCCAGATACACCCGGGCCCCGGGGATCAGCAGCTCCCGGCAGCGGCCCGTATTTTTGACGTGGCACACCGCCGGCGCGCCGTTCACGGTGACGTTGGCGATGAACCGGTTGGGACGGCTGACGAACCGGGCCTCCAGGACGCTCTCATAGCGCATAGTTTTCCCTCCCCCTACGCTCTATACATTATAAATAATCATACACCCCTCCGCGCCGGTGTCAATCCCGGAAAAGGCTTGCATTTTAGGGATTTTCTGCTATAATGGTGCGTACTAACTATCTTTTTCCGCGAAAAACAGAAAAAATTACAGTGTATGAGGGATCGCTTTGAACATCATCATCGTGGGGGCCGGGGGCGTTGGGTACTCCCTGGCCGACAGTCTCAATTCCGAGGGGCACCAGATAACGCTTGTGGACACAAATTCCCAGAGGCTCAACGCCGCCCTGGAGAAGCTGGACCTACAGGGGCTGGAGGGCAACGGCGTCAGCCGGGAGGTGCTGGAGGAGGCGGGCGTCGCCTCCACGGACCTCCTGATTGCCGTCACCGACCAGGACGAGGTCAATATGCTCTGCTGTCTCATGGCCAAAAAGCTCTCCGGCTGCCAGACCATCGCCAGGGTGCGCAACCCCGTCTACTACCGGCAGATCGACCTCATCAAGGACGAGCTGGGGCTGAGCCTGGCCATCAACCCGGAGCTCAGCACCGCCGGGGAGATCTTGGACCTCATCCAGATCCCCGGGGCCATGGCGGTGGAGTCCTTCGCCAAGGGGCACGTGGACCTCATCGAGATCAAGATCCCCCAGGGCTCTCCGGCGGACGACCTGAAGGTCTCCGACTTTCCCGCCAAGGTCAGCCGGGGGACCCTCATCTGCATCCTGGAGCGGGGCGACACCCGCCGGGTGGAGATCCCCCGTGGCGACACGGTGCTCCACGCCGGGGACAGCATCCACATCATCGCCCCTCCCCAGGAGCTGGGCCAGCTCTTTAAAAAACTGGGCTTCCAGATAAGGCCCAGCCGGAACGTGATGATCGTGGGCGGCGGACGCACCGCCTACTATCTGGCGGAAATGCTCCTCTCCTCCGGCAGCCGGGTAAAGATCATCGAAAAGGACCTGGCGCTGTGCGAGGAGCTGACGGCGGAGCTGCCCGGGGCGGAGATCATCAACGGCGACGCCGTGGACCGCCAGCTTCTGCTGGAGGAGGGCATCACCGGGGAGGACGTGTTCGTCCCCCTCACGGACCTTGACGAGGAGAACATCCTCCTCTCCCTCTACGCACGGAAGATCTCCTCCGTCCGGGCCATCACCAAGGTCAGCACCTTCGGCTTCACCGAGGTCACGGAGGAGCTGCCCGTGGGGAGCATCATAAACCCCAAGGAGATCACGGCCTACCAGATCCTGCGGTACGTCCGGGCCATGTCCAACTCCTCCGCGTCCAGCAACATCGAGTCCCTCTACTACCTGGCGAACCGCCAGGTGGAGGCGCTGGAGTTCCACATAAAGGCGGAGAGCGCCGTCACGGGCCGGCCTCTCTCGGAGCTGCGCAGCCGGATGCTGCCCAATCTGCTCATCTGCTGCATCTACCGGAGCGGCCGGGTCATCATCCCCCGGGGCAACGACAAGCTGTGCGTGGGGGACACGGTGATCTTAGTCACCACCGCCCAGAAGCTCACCTCCATCAGCGACATTTTGAGAGGGTGAGGGTATGAACTATTCCGTCATCCGCTGGCTCGTGGGGTGGGTGCTGTGCATCGAGGCGGCGTTCCTCCTCATCCCCCTGGGCCTCAACCTTAT
>CANQZF010000154.1 GCA_947628265.1 uncultured Oscillospiraceae bacterium | reverse complement strand
TGACCTACCACCATTCTGCTTTGCCATACCGCCTTGCCCCATGGTTCACTTGCTTTCCCTATCCAACGGGACACATGTACGTCGGAAAAAATCCCTTTTGTTTTGCGGAGTGTGCGGCCCGGAGGGCCGTGCGCGGAGCAAAACGGCAGGAAACGCCCTCCCGAATTCCGCAGAATTCGGGAGGGCGTTTCCGCACGCATCCCCTTGGCATTTAGAGCCCCGCTTTGCGGGGCTCTAAAGCCAGTTAAAGTAATGTTACTCCGCTGTACGCGCACTCATGGACGGTGTTGTCGTCCCAGATGGACGCCTGGACCTCGCCGATGTGGGCCTTTTTCAAAAGGAGCATACAGAGTCTGGACTGACCGATGCCGCCGCCGATGGTGAGGGGCAGGCGGCCCTCCAGGAGCATCTTGTGGAAAGGAAGGCTCCGGCGATTATCGCATTTGGCCTCGGTGAGCTGCTTATCTAAGCTCTCCGGGTCCACGCGGATGCCCATGGAGCTCACCTCAAAGGCGCAGCCCAGGAGCTCGTTCCAGAAGAGGATGTCCCCGTTGAGGTCCCAGTCGTCGTAGTCCGGGGCCCGTCCGTCGTGGATGGCGCCGGATTTCAGCTTTTTGCCGATCTGCATGATGAAGGCCGTGTGGTGCTCCCGCAAGAACGCGTTCTCCCGCTCCTTGGGGGTCTTATCCGGCCAGCGGTCCTCCAGCTCCTGGCTGGTGACGAAGGCCACGTCCGTATCGATGACCGTGTCCAGCTTGGGGAATGCCTTTTTGACGGCCTCGTTGGCCTCCGCCACCGCCGCTACGATTTCCCGCACCGTGTCCTTCAGATATTTGACGTTCCGGTCCTCCCGGGTGATGACCTTCTCCCAGTCCCACTGGTCCACGTAGATGGAATGGAGATTGTCCATGCGCTCATCCCGGCGGATGGCGTTCATGTCGGTGTAGAGTCCCGCGCCGGGGGCGAAGCCGTAGCGGTGCAGGGCCATGCGTTTCCATTTGGCCAGGGAATGGACTACCTGCCCCTCCTTCCCGCCGTCGGGAATATCGAAGGAGACGGGCCGCTCCACGCCGTTGAGGTCGTCGTTGAGGCCGGTGGAGCCCTCCACAAAGAGAGGCGCGGAGACCCGCAGGAGGTTGAGCCGGCGGCTCAGGGCGTCCTCAAAGGTCCGCTTTATAAGGGCGATCGCCCGCTGGGTGTCGTAGATCCCGAGGTAGGGCCTATAGCCAGAGGGTATGTACGCGTCCATAAAAATCACTCCCGAATGAAAAAATTCGGGAGCTATTCTACTACATTAAAGCAAAAAAGTCAATATGGAAATCACCAAAAAATAGGCTTTGGAAGGTCCTTATTCCCAGCTCTTCCACACATCCGGGCAGTAGCCCACCGTGGCGGCCTTGCCGTTGCGGACGATGGGGGTCCGGATGAGGCGGGGATCCTCCAGCATCTTCTGGACCTTGTCGTCATCGTAGGCGAGATAGCGGAGGACCTCCGCGCCGGGGACCTTCTCGTCGATCATGTTCTCAAGGCCCACGCAGCGCCGGACGGAGTCGAACTCCCGGGGGCTCAGCCCGTAGCGCAGCATGTCCACAGACTGGAACTTGATCCGCCGCTCCTTGAAGTACCGCTCGGCCTTTTTCGTGTCAAAGCACTTGGCCTTGCCGAATATCTGTATGTTCACCTCAGACCTCCATAATGACCGGGAGCACCATGGGCGAGCGCTTTGTCTTCTTGTAGAGGTAGTCGGAAAGCCGCGTCTTCATGGCCCCCTTGATGCCGGACCAGTCCTTGATCCGCCGGGCGTTGTAGGCGTCGATGGCCTCCACGGCCACGTCCTTCATCTCCTGCATCAGGTCCTCCGCCTCCTTGACGTAGACGAAGCCCCGGGTGATGATGTCGGGGCCGGAGACGATGGAGCCGTCATAGCTGGAAAGGCTCACCACCACCACCAGCATCCCGTCCTGCGCTAAGTGCTTCCGGTCCCGCAGGACCACGCTGCCCACGTCGCCGACGCCGGTGCCGTCCACAAAGACCTTCCCGGCGGGCACGGAGCCGCCCAGCTTGATGCTGCGGGCGGAGAGCTCCACCACCCGGCCGAGGTCGGAGATGACCACATTCTTGGCGGGGACGCCCATTTGTTTGGCGAGGTCGGCGTGGATCTTCATGTGACGGTACTCCCCGTGGACGGGGATGAAAAAGCGGGGCTTCACCAGGGCCAGCATGAGCTTCAGCTCCTCCCGGCAGGCGTGGCCCGAGGCGTGCAAGAGCGCCGAGCGCTCATAGACCACGCTGGCGCCACGGCGGAAGAGCTCGTCCACCACCTGGGAGATGGAGTTCTCGTTCCCCGGGATGGCGGAGGCGGAGATGATGATCTTGTCCCCCGGCATGATCTCCACCTGCTTGTGCTCGTTGAAGGCGATGCGGTGGAGGGCGCTCATGGTCTCCCCCTGGCTGCCGGTGGAGATAATCACCACCCGGTCCTTGGGAAGGCCCTTGATCTGATTTATGTCAACCAGTATCCCCTGGGGGATGTCCATGTAGCCCAGCTCCGTGGCGACGCGTAAAACGTTTTCCATGCTCCGGCCCGTCACCGCCACCTTGCGCCCGTACTTTTTGGCGCAATTGATGACCTGCTGGAGGCGGTGGACGTTGGAGGCGAAGGTGGTGACGATGATCCGGTCGTGGCAGTCCTTGAACTGATTTTCAAAGTTGGCGGCGACGACGCTCTCGGAGAGGGAGAAGCCGGGGTTTTCCACGTTGGTGGAGTCGGAGACCAGCGCCAGGACCCCTCGCTTGCCCAGCTCCCCCAGCCTCGCAAGGTCGATCATGCCGCCGTCGATGGGGGTGGTGTCGATCTTGTAGTCGCCGGTGTGGATGACGATGCCCACCGGGGTCCGGATGGCCAGGGCCACGGAGTCGGGGATGGAGTGGTTTACATGGATGAACTCCACCTTGAAGCAGCCGATGCGCACGCTCTCCCCGGCTTTCACGGTGTTGAGCTTCACCTTGTCCGCCGTGCCGTGCTCGGTGAGCTTAATGTTCACCAGGGCATTTGTCAGGGCCGTGGCGTACACGGGGACGTTCATGAGCTCGTCCATCACAAAGGGCATGGCGCCGATGTGGTCCTCGTGCCCGTGGGTCAGAACGATGCCACGGACACGATTTTTGTTCTTTACAAGGTAGGATATGTCCGGGATGACCGAGTCGATGCCGTACATATCGTCGTCGGGGAAGCCAATGCCGCAGTCCACCACCAGGATGTCCTGGTCGTATTCGTAGACGTACATATTCTTTCCGATCTCGTTGAGGCCCCCCAGGGCGATGACTTTCAGTTTTTCCTTAGTTGACACGCAAAATTTCTCCTTTGAATAAGTATGTAGGCACACACATAGAAAGCTCAGCGGGAGAGCTTTGACGGCCCTGAATCGCCGGCAAAGGGGTTCCCGATGAACCTTTGTTTTCCATATGTATGTATAAATTCAGTACCCTTGAAAAAAGGTACAAAAATCCATCTGAAGGGATTTTATCCATGTAAGGTGGATTTTAACACACAAACCCGGAATTGTCAAGGCGGAGGGATCGCCCACGGATCCAAGTCTTGTAACCGGATCGTAACTTGCTTATCTTCTACAAATGTAGTATACTTATGATCACTACATATGTAGAAGATGTCAGGGAGGACGGTATGGATATGAAACGTTTGCCGGACGCGGAGCTGGAGGTCATGAAGGCCCTGTGGGAGCTGGGGCCGGATACGTCCAGGTCCCGATTGGGCGAGGCCCTGGAGCCGTTCCATTGGGCGCCCAACACCATCAACACCTATCTTGCGCGCCTTGCGGAAAAGAGCTTCGTCTCCGTCCGCCGGGAGCAAAAGACCAACCTCTATTCGCCCCTGGTGGACCGGGAGATATATCTGGCCTTTGAAAGCCGGAAAGCGGTGGAGCGCCTCTACGGAAGTCCCCGGAATTTCCTGGCCGCCTTCGCCCGGGAGGGGCTCCGGCGGGAGGAGCTGGAGGAGCTGCGGTCGCTGATTGACGATCTGGAGGGGAATCGGCTTGGGTAGATTTCTCCTGACGCTGCTCTCCCTCTCCCTGGGCGGGGGACTGGCGGCGCTGCTTCTGGCGGCACTGCCGCGTTCAAAGCGCATACGTATAGACGCCGGGTGGCGGCGGATCGCCTGGATACTGCTTTTTGCCCGGATGGCCGTCCCGGCGTCCCTGGGAAC
Organism: uncultured Oscillospiraceae bacterium; assembly: GCA_947628265.1. Classification (GTDB taxonomy): domain Bacteria; phylum Bacillota; class Clostridia; order Oscillospirales; family Oscillospiraceae; genus RUG626. Next base: position 477 of record CANQZF010000154.1, on the reverse strand, counting down.
GCCGTCTGTCATCCGTCTCCCCTCTCCCCAAGGGTGGGAGGCCCCGGAGGTCGCGGCTCCCGCCGCGCCCTCGGACGACGCGGAAATCGAAAAGCCCCCCGCGTCCACGGGAACGCTCCCGGAGGATCCTTCCCAGGCCGCCGGAACAGGAGGGGCAACGGGTGAGCGGGAGCGCACGGACGTCACATGGCCCGAAATCTTCTTCCTTGTGTGGGCCGTCGGCGCGGCGGGGACCGGGCTTTGGCTGACCGTAAGGCACCTGCGCTTTGTTCGGTTCCTTCACCGCTGGGCCGCGCCGGTGGAGGATCCGGCGGTCCTTGCGTGCTATGACAGCGCCGCGCGTAAGCTGGGGCTTCGGCGGCGTCCCCGGCTCCTGCGGTGCCCGGGACTGCGCTCTCCCATGCTGGCGGGGATATTTCGGGGCGTTTTACTGCTGCCCGAGACGCCCCTGGAGGATACGCAGCTTCGCTTCACGCT
>CANQZF010000153.1 GCA_947628265.1 uncultured Oscillospiraceae bacterium | reverse complement strand
TGACGGTGGCGGCGCTGACCTGGTCTCCGGGGGCCTTGTCCACGGGGATACTCTCCCCGGTGAGGGCCGACTCGTTGACAGCGCTGCTGCCCTCCAGCACCACGCCGTCCACCGGGATACTCTCGCCGGGACGGACGAGGAAGACGTCCCCGGGCGCGACCTCCTCCACGGGGACCGTCAGCTCTTTGCCGTCCCGCTCCACATTGGCGGTCTTGGGGGAGAGCTTCATAAGGCTCTTCAAAGCGTCGGTGGTGCGGCCCTTGCTCCGGGCCTCCAGCATCTTCCCCACGGTGATGAGGGCCAAAATCATGGCGGCGGACTCGAACCAGAAGTCCATCATGTACTTCATGACGGCGTCCATGTTCCCGTCGGCCTGGGCCCGGGTCATCATAAAGAGCACCCAGGTGCTCCACCCGAAGGAGGCAGCGGAGCCCAGCGCCACCAGCGTGTCCATGTTGGGCGAGCGGTGGAGGAGGCCCTTGAACCCTGAAATAAAGAATTTCTGATTGATCACCATGACGGTGACGGCAAGGAGCATTTGCAAAAGCCCCATGGCGATGTGGTTGCCCTCAAAAAATTTCGGCACGGGCCAGCCCCACATCATGTGGCCCATGGAGAAGTACATCAGCACCAGCACAAAGCCCACCGACCAGATGAGCCTCCGGCGCAAAACCGGCGTCTCCCGGTCAACTAAGGCGTCTTCGTCGGCGGTTTGAGCGCTTTTCGCCCCTCCCCCGCCCTTCCGGCTGGCTCCGTAGCCCGCATCCACCACGGCCTTGATGATGTCCGCCTCCGAGGCCGTGCCCTCCACGCCCATGGAGTTTGTGAGTAAACTCACGGCGCAGGAGGTCACCCCCGGCAGGTTGGAGACGGCCTTCTCGACCCTGGCCTGACAGGCGGCGCAGCTCATGCCCGTCACATTATACTGTACCATCCTCACACCTCATTTCATCAGCTTTTGCAGGAGCGCCACGAGCTCGTCGATGACCCCGTCCTGGCCCGCGCGGATGTCGTCGGCCACGCAGGTCTTGATGTGGTTGGCCAAAAGCTCCTTCGTAAAACCGTTCAGGGCGGCGTTGGCCGCCGCCACCTGGGTCAAAATGTCCGGGCAGTAGGCGTTACGCTCCACCATCCCCCGGATCCCCCGGATCTGCCCCTCGATACGGTTCAGGCGGTTGACGAGGCTCGTATATTCCGCCTCCGAGCGCTCCTTTGTCTTGTGGCAGCAGCTGCATTCCTTATCGCAGTTCATCTTAGTATACCCCCCTTGGGTATTTTTAAGCATTATATACCCCAACGGGGTATTTGTCAAGATAAAAATACTCTTCACTATTCACTATTCACTCTTCACTAAAAAATCCTTCAATTTACATCCGCACACAAAATCAACGCGCAAATTTCCCGTAGGGTCGGCACCCAAGGGCATTCCCTTCGGTCACCGCCCACGGCCGACCGTCCCCCAGATTTTTCGCGCACGCCTCGATAAAAGGTTTGCGGCTTCGCCGCATAATCAAATCATTCGCCGCAATTTATTGCGGCGAAAACCGTTTTCGGAGATGACGCATTATATTTTAACCGCAATATCGACCCACTGTGCACGGTCCGCCAAGAGAGGCGGCCCGTACGGCGGATTTTTAAATTTTACCGTTTGCCGGAAGGCGTGTGCGTATCGGAGGGACGGGCCGATGTGGTCATCGGCCCCTACGGCAGGTTTTAGGATTTTTGCGTTTGTTGCAGGGTGTATGCGTATCGGTGGGGCGAGCCGGCCAGTGTCCAGCCCGTACGGTGCATTTTCGCGCTTTAATCAAATACTCCGATTATCGCCCCGCCTTCCCATACGCTGCACGGGCCGCCGCCCACGGCGGCCCATTTCCCAATAATGAACACGTCAATATCAACGCAAATACCTATCCCATATGCCGTAGGGGCCGATGACCACATCGGCCCACCTTCCAACAATGCAAACGTCAAAATTAACGCAAATACCTACCCCATACGCCGTAGGGGCCGCCTCTCTTGGCGGACCGGGCAGGTCGGATAATTGGACGGCGGCGATAATGCGGCGATTTGGGACGCAAAAACAGGCGGGTCGAGACCCGCCTGTTTTGCTTTATTTTACCTTTTTAATATACGCCCTGATAAATCTCCGGATGCTGAACACAAGGATCAAGGCCGCCAGGACGAACATGAACGCGCCGCCAAGGGGACTGTCGTCACGAATCATCAAAATTCCGGCAAGGACCATGATTCCGATAGCCGCCGTGAAGAAGAGGACAACCAGCGCGGCGAGGAGGACGCGCACGGGCTTTGGCACGTTCTTGCTTTTGCTGGCCTCGAAGGAGCCCTCCAGCACCAGCTCCAGGATCATCTCAAAGAGGAATTCCACTCATCCTCTCCCCTTTCGCTTTTTCACGGCCTCGGTGAGGATATACTCGATCTGGCCGTTGATGGAGCGAAAGTCCTCCTCCGCCCAGGCGGCGATCTCCGTCCAGAGGGTGTTGGAGAGGCGCAGGGGCACCTGCTTTTTGGCTCCCTCCCTGGCCTTCAGCTCCCGCTCCAGGGCGTCGATGCGCTCTAAACGCTCCCGGAGGGCTTTTTCACGGGTCTCGGGGTCCATTAGTAGATGCTCCCGGAGTTGACGATGGGCTGGGCGTCCTTATTGCCGCACAGGACCACAAGGAGATTGGAGACCATGGCGGCCTTGCGCTCCTCGTCCAGGTTCACGACCTCGTCCTCATTGAGGCGGTCGATGGCCATTTTCACCATGCCCACGGCGCCGTCCACGATCTTCTGGCGGGCGGCGATGATGGCCACGGCCTGCTGGCGCTGGAGCATGGCGGCGGCAATCTCCTCGGCGTAGGCCAGATGCGTGATGCGGACCTCCTCGATGGCGAGGCCGGCGGCGGACACCCGCTTTTGGAGCTCGTCGCGCATCATGTCCGCGATCTCGATGGCGGAGGAGCGCAGGGTCTTCTCCTTCACACCGTCGTCGTCATCGTCGTCGTCAAAGACGTCGTAGGGGTAGAGCCGCGCGATGTTGCGGATGGTGGAGTCGGTCTGGATGTTGAGAAACTCCTGATAGTTCTCCACGGCGAAGGCGGCGAGAGTGGGGTTCTCCACGTGCCAGATGACCACCGCGCCGATGATGATGGGGTTGCCCAGCACGTCGTTGACCTTCTGCTTCTGGTTATTCAAGGTCTGAGTTTTGAGGCTGATGCCCTTCCCCACGCCCACGGAGACGACAGCGGTCTTGCCCTCCGCCTGCATCTCCTTCGATTTGGCCTGGGCGGCGCTGAGGGCGGCGTTGTATGTAGGGCTGAAGGACGTGACAAAGGGGTTTACATAATAAAATCCGCTGTCCTTCACCGTGCCGTAATACTTGCCGAACAGGGTGAAGACCCGGGCCTCGTTGGGCTTCACGATCTTCAGTCCCGCCAGGAGGACGGGGCAGACGACCCAGCCGAAGAGGACGCCGGCGACGCCCACAAGCACTCCGGGCATATCCTCCCCGCTGCTCACGCTCATCACGATCCCCCCGATGAATACCGCCGTCCCCGCCAGGATCCCCAGGATAAGGAGGAGCAGCATAAGCCCGCCGGATATGGGATGAAGCTCTTTTTCTTTGATGTCTGTTTTCATAGGTAGACCTCCCTTGTTTTATTGTGATATTAAAATAATATCACTATAATATTTTCCTGTCAAGGGATTTTTTGCAAAAAATAAGGGCCGGTAAAATACCGGCCCAAACCTTTTTACTTTAGTCGCAGACCTTCTGGGTCCAGCCGCGCGCGTCGGGGCGGGTGCCCCACTGGATGCCGGTGAGCTCGTCGTAGAAGCGCTGGGTGAGCTCGCCGATGCCGCCGTTGCCGATGGGCAAATCCTTGCCCTCGAAGTAGATGTGTCCCACCGGGGAGACCACAGCCGCCGTGCCGGTGCCCCACATCTCCTCCATGTGTCCGTTCGCAGCGGTCTCCAGGACCTCGTCCACAGAGATGAGCCGCTCCTCCACCTCGTAGCCCCAGTCCCGGGCCACCTCAAGGATGGACTTGCGGGTGATGCCGGGGAGGACGGAGCCGTTGAGCTGGGGGGTGACGACCTTGCCGTCGATCTTGAACATGATGTTCATGGAGCCCACTTCCTCGATGTACTTGCGGTGTACGCCGTCAAGCCAGAGGACCTGGGAGTAGCCCTTCTCCGCCGCCCGCTCCCCGGCGCGGATGGAGGCCGCGTAGTTGCCGCCGCACTTGGTAAAGCCGGTGCCGCCCCGGACCGCCCGGACGTCCTCGTCCTCGATGGCGATATGTACCGGGTCCAGCCCCTCGGGGTAGTAGTTGCCGGAGGGTGAGAGAATGACGCAGAAAATATAGGTCTTGCTGGCGTGAACGCCCACGGTGCAATCGGTGGCGATGATAAAGGGCCGGATGTAGAGGCTGGCGCCCTTCTGGTCGGGGACCCAGTCCCGCTCCAGGGCCACAAGCTGCTTCACGGCGTCCACGCAGAAATCCACGTCGATCTTGGGGATGCTCATACGCTCGGCGGAGTTATTGAGACGCTTGAAGTTCTCTTCGGGCCGGAAGAGCCAGATGGAGCCGTCGGCGCGGCGGTAAGCCTTTAACCCCTCGAAGATCTCCTGGGCGTAGTGGAACACCATGCAGGAGGGGTCCAGGGTGAAGGGGCCGTAGGGCACGATGCGGGGATCGTACCAGCCCTTTCCCTCGGCGTAGTTCATCATG
>CANQZF010000152.1 GCA_947628265.1 uncultured Oscillospiraceae bacterium | reverse complement strand
ACCTGTATGCGCCGGCACTACGGGGCCATCATCGTCCGGGACGACGAGATCATCTCCACCGGCTACAACGGCGCCCCCAGGGGGCGGAAAAATTGCGCTGACCTGGGCTACTGCCTCCGGGACGAGCTGAAGATCCCATCCGGGCAGCGCTATGAGCTGTGCCGCTCCGTCCACGCCGAGCAGAACGCCATCATCTCCGCCTCCCGCCGGGACTGCCTGGGCGGGACGCTGTACCTGGCGGGGCGCAACCCCAAGACGGGGGAGCTCCTCACCGACACCACCCCCTGTTCCATGTGCCGCCGGTTCATCATCAACGCCGGCATCCGCCGGGTCGTCTGCCGCACCGGGGAGGGAACCTACACCGTCACGGACGTACGGGACTGGATCTTCAACGACGACTCCGTGGATATGAAGCTCACTTGACGGGAGGGGAGCGCGTGGACCGTCCGTTTTCACAGGTCCTCATGAGCCTTCGGGTGGAGCGGGGCCTCTCCCAGCGCAAGGCGGCGGCGGATCTGGGCATCTCCCAAGCGCTTTTGAGCCACTACGAGAACGGCCTCCGGGAGCCCAAGCTTGAGTTTGTCGTCAAGGCCTGCGACTATTACGGCGTTTCGGCCGATTATATGCTGGGAAGGTCCTTCGACGGATATAATGAGTTCAAGCGCCTGGTCGGAAGGCTCAACGAGCTCTCCGCCGAGGCGTCCAGGCTCATTGAGGAAGTCAGGTAGACAGGGTAATCGTCTATCAACGGGAGATGGGCCGCCGTGGGCGGCGGCCCGTACGGCAGATTTTTGGTTTTTTGCGGTTACCGTGAAGCATATGCGTTATCGGGGGACGGGCCGCCCAGGTGTGCGGCCCCTACGGCAGGTTTTTGCGTTTGAATAAAATGTTCCGTTTATTGTACCGCCTGAAATAAACGCCGTACGGGCCGCCGCCCACGGCGGCCCGGGCCCCGAATTATCCACCGCCCCAATGAACGCGCAAATGTCCCGTACGGGCCGAGATCTGCGGGAATGCCCTTGGGTGCACCTGGGCGGCCCGTCCCACCATCCCCCTCCCGGCATTGCTGCCGGACTCAGCAAAAAAGCCTTCCGGCTTAAGGAGGCCACCAATGACAGACCAATCACAAATTCGAAATTTCTCCATCATCGCCCATGTGGACCATGGGAAGTCTACGCTGTCGGACAGGCTCATCGAGCTCACCGGCGCGGTGCCGAGCCGCGAGATGGAGGACCAGCTTTTAGACAACATGGACTTAGAGCGGGAGCACGGCATCACCATCAAGGCCCGCGCTGTGCGCCTCGACTACAAGGCCGCCGACGGGAAGGACTATGTGTTGAACCTCATCGACACGCCGGGGCACGTGGACTTCGGCTACGAGGTCTCCCGGTCCCTGGCCGCCTGCGAGGGGGCCGTTTTGGTGGTGGACGCCGCCCAGGGGGTGGAGGCCCAGACCCTGGCCAACACGTACCTGGCTTTAGAGCACAACCTGGACATCCTCCCCGTCATCAACAAGATCGACCTGCCCGCCGCGGACCCCCAGAAGGTCAAGGAGGAGATCGAGAACGTCATCGGCCTGGAGGCTCAGGACGCGCCGGAGATCTCCGCCAAGACGGGTCTCAACGTGCCCTCCGTTTTAGAGGCCATCGTTCAGAAGATCCCCGCGCCTAACGGGGACAGGGAGGCGCCCCTGCGGGCGCTCATCTTCGACTCCCAGTACGACGCCTACCGGGGCGTGGTGGTGTATGTGCGGCTCATGGACGGGCAGCTCCACGTGGGGGACCGCATCCGGATGATGGCCTCCGGCGCGGAGTATGACGTCATCGAGTGCGGGCACCTTCTCCCCAAGAGCTACCGGCCGGAGGAGGGCCTCTACGCCGGGGAGGTGGGGTATCTCACCGCCTCCATCAAGAACGTCCGGGACACCGAGGTGGGGGACACCGTGACCCTGGCCTCCGCTCCCGCCGCTGAGCCCCTGCCCGGATACCGCCCGGCGCGGCAGATGGTCTACTGCGGCATCTACACTGAGGACGGCAGCAAGTTCCCGGACCTCCGGGACGCGCTGGAGAAGCTCCAGCTCAACGACGCGTCCTTGAGCTTTGAGCCGGAGACATCCGCCGCCCTGGGCTTTGGCTTCCGGTGCGGCTTTCTGGGGATGCTCCACATGGAAATTATCCAGGAGCGCTTGGAGCGGGAATTTAATTTAGACCTCATCACCACCCTCCCCTCCGTCATCTACGAGGTGACGAAGACCGACGGGACCGTTGTGATGGTGGATAACCCCCACAACTACCCGGACCCCTCCGCCATTTTGGAGACGAAGGAGCCGTATGTGGCCGCCTCCATCATCACGCCGCCGGAGTTTGTGGGCAACATCATGCCCATGTGCCAGGACCGGCGGGGCGAATATAGGGATATGCAGTATCTGGATACGAACCTCGCGGAGCTGCGGTATCTAATGCCTTTGGGGGAGATCATCTACGACTTTTTCGACACGCTGAAGGCCAAGACCAGGGGGTACGCGTCTCTCGATTACGAGTTCGCGGAGTACCGGCCATCGGATTTGGTCAAAGTGGATATGCTCCTGAACGGCGACCAGGTGGACGCCCTCAGCTTCATCGCCCACCGGGACAAGGCGTACCCGAGGGCGCGCAAGCTCTGCGAGAAGCTGAAGGACAACATCCCCCGGCAGCTCTTCGAGGTGCCGGTCCAGGCGGCCATCGGCGGGAAGATCATCGCCCGGGAGACGGTGAAGGCCCTGCGGAAGGACGTTTTAGCCAAGTGCTACGGCGGCGACATCACCCGCAAGAAGAAGCTTTTGGAGAAGCAAAAAGAGGGCAAAAAGAAAATGCGCCAGCTGGGAACGGTGCAAATCCCCACAGAAGCCTTTATGGCTGTTCTTAAATTGGATGAATAAGCAAAGAGAACGTATAAAGTCTATATACAGAGGAGATGTTCACTATGTCAAAACTGATTCCAAAGCAGGACAAAAAGCCGGTCCCGAAGCGTTATTTGTCTGAGGAAGCGGTGAAGAGGGCGCTGCGCATCCGTTCCTTTGACACGATGCCCAAGGAGAAGGTGGCGCGGTTCACGTCCCTGATCCCCTACATGGACCCGGAGACCGCCGCTGAGGCCATCGCCCAATTTCCGGAATTTGCGGAATTCGGCAAGGAGATCGTCTCAAGCTACTCCCAGACGTGCTCCGAGATCCTGCAAAACGACACGGAGAGCCAGAACGCCTCGATCTATGCCTACCAGTCCATCCTGGACTCTTTGAGGGAGCGGATGGAGTCGGACAACATCTCGGAGAGCGAAAGGCGCGCCATTACGGCGGATATGGTGGAAGTGGCGGACAAAATCGCCGAAGTGGATCTCCAAAATAAAAGGTTTCTTACCCGCTTAGCCATGCAATATGGGGCGGTTGCCCTGGCCATCGCCGGCCTTATCGCCACGGGGATAGGCGTTGCCGTTAAATTTGGCGATAACTGATTTCGAAAACGAATTATTTGTCAAGGAGGACTTATTATGGGTGAACTTACCGGGAAAACTGTGATCATCACCGGCGGCGGCAGGGCCACGCTGAAGGACGGCTCCGCCGGCTCCATCGGCTACGGCATCGCCATCGCCTTCGCGAAAGAGGGGGCGAACCTGGTCATCACCGGGCGGAACGTGAAAAAGCTCCAGGACGCCCGCGAGGAGCTGGAGCGGCTCTACGGCGTGGAGGTCCTGCCCGTCCAGGCGGACATAAACGCCGGGGCCGACAACGAGGCCACCGTCAAACGGGTGGTGGAGGAGACCGTTGCCAAATTCGGCCACATCGACGCCCTCATCAACAACGCCCAGGCCAGCGCCTCCGGCGTGACGCTCCAGGACCACACCACGGAGCAGTTCGACCTGGCGCTCTATTCCGGGCTCTACTCCGCCTTCTACTACATGAAGGCGTGCTACCCCTACCTCAAGGAGACGCGCGGCTCGGTGATCAACTTCGCCTCCGGCGCGGGGCTCTTCGGCAACTACGGCCAGTGCGCCTACGCCGCCGCCAAGGAGGGCATCCGGGGCCTTAGCCGCGTGGCCGCCACCGAGTGGGGCAAGGACGGTATCAACGTCAACGTCATCTGCCCTCTCGCCTGGACCGCCCAGCTTGAAAACTTCCAGGCTGCCTACCCGGAGGCCTTCAAGGCCAACGTCCACATGCCCCCCATGGGCCACTACGGCGACCCGGAAAAGGAGATCGGCAGAGTCTGCGTGCAGCTGTGCACCCAGGACTTCAAGTACCTCTCCGGCGAGACCCTGACCTTAGAGGGCGGCATGGGGTTAAGACCGTAAAAAAAGCAGCCAAGGGGGGCGGGTCCAGGACCCGCCCCCCTTGTTGTACCTAAAGCCCCTCCCCTTGGGAGGGGGCAGGGGGTGGGGGTGTAGTCGGATATACGGACCCACCCTGCCCATCGCTGCGCTCGGGCACCCCTCCCGGAGGGAGGGGCAATTTGGGCGTCGGCCCATTTCCGGTTGGCCGATGGTGCGGTAGAAAACGCACCATCCCCGGAAAAGGTATTCGCCGCAAAAATTTTGTGGCGAATGATTGAATATGCGGCGCAGCCGCTCCTTTATAGCCCTCCCCGCAGGGCGGGGAGGGGCAGGGGTGAGGTGAGAAGGTAGCAAATCAGGAAGCGCTCAGATGAACGCGCCCTCTCACCTCATCCGTCGCTAACGCGCCACCTTCCCCGCCCTGCGGGGAAGGCTAAAGAGGTTGCGGCCCTCCGGGCC
>CANQZF010000151.1 GCA_947628265.1 uncultured Oscillospiraceae bacterium | reverse complement strand
CGCACCCGCCGAGAAAGCCCTGGGCGTACCCGGGAAGGGAGATGTGTCCCGGACGGACCTTTAATACCTCAATTTCTGGCACCCGGGAGAGGGCGGCCAGAATGCCGTCGTCGGCGGTGATGAGGCTTTGCCCGTCCACGGGGACGCAGGAGCATCGGGTATAGCCCTGGCGGACGTTTATTTCCATAAACCCCCGCTCCCGGCAGTATTGGAGGACGCTTTTATCCGTCACATCCAGCCGGTGGATGAGAAACCCCTCCAGCGCCAGGGCGCACATGGCGGCCTCCTCCGGGTAGCCGGGGGAGGGGGAGCCTTTCAAACGCAAGACCGGCCCCTCGACGCCGATTTTGCACATCCGTAGGTCCGCGTGGGAGGCGACGCCGGGGGCGAGGCGCGGGTCGTCAGAAATCATATGAACGGTATGTCCCCGATCGGCGAGATATTCCACCAGCGCCGCCCCGGCGCGGTGGGAGAGCCAGACGTCACGCACCGCCGCCCACCGCCGCGTCCAGGTAGTAGGCCACTAAGAGGTCCACGCAGGCCCCGTAGGAGCGGATCCCCAGGGGCTGGCCCTGGGCCTTTAAGTACCCGTCGTAGACCTTGGAGCTGACCTCCTCCACCTTGCCCTCAAACTGCTTCCAATAGGCGTTGTTGTCCAGCCAGTCGGTGAGCATGGGGCCGGTGATGAGGGCGGAAAGCTCCCGCCACGCCTCCCTGTCGGCGCTGTAGAGGGCGTTGGACAGGTGGATGGCCCCACACAGATACCCAGAATATTCAAAGACGGTGTTCCCGGAGGTCAGGCACGCGGCGATGCCCACGAAATTTGCTTCCTGCTCGGCGTAGACCCCGTGCTGGTGGGCCAGCTCATGGGCCACGGTGGAGGGGATGAGGCACCCGGGGGCGTCAATGTTGATGTTGGATTCCCCGGTGTAGGGGAAATAGACCCCGGTGAAGCCCATCCAGCTTGAAAGACGTGAGAAGAGGTACATCTTCTTCGGCGCCCTGGTGGGGCCGGAGAGGAAAGCAAATTCCTCCGTAAGCCCGTCGTAAATTTTGGGAGAGTCCTTTATGACGCCGTCCAAAGACTGGGCCCAGTGGCCCTCCCCGTCCCGGGGAACCTGGGGGGCCAGGGCGGCGGCGTTTTCTATAAAGTATTTTGTGACGGCGTAGAGGTCCTCCGTCTCCACCTTGCCTGCCTCGATGCCACTCTTCTCCTCAAAGGATTTGGAGCGGTAGTCGATGGAGAAGATCCAGAGGAACGTCACAAAGAAGGCGGCCACGATGAGCAGCAGCACCACGCACCGGCGCAGCAGCACCCGGAGCTTCTTTTCCGCCTTGACCGTGAGGACCACGGTCCTGACGATATAGACAAGGACGAACACCCCCGCCGCCACGTACTCCAGCTCCATCACCGAGAAGGGGATCCAGGAGAGGACGGTCCCCAGAAAATTTTTCACGGGCCGTGAGAAGTGATCCGCCGCCGCGTCGGCAAAGCCGGGGATGGGGGAGAGTATGTAGTAAAGCGCCGCCAACGCGGCGAGGATCAGCGCGGGGATCAGGTATTTGAGGTATTTATAGAGCGCGGGACGTGATTTTTCACGGGTCTCCAAGGCTTCCACCGCCTTTTTACAGTTTCCTGACCCATTATAACATAGAATTCGCTTTTGTTCACCTGATTTTTATAAAAATACGGATTTAAAAAATTTTCCTCCGCCTCTTTCACTTTTCGCCGCCTTATGCTATAATCTATTTCGCCGTTCTTCGACAAGATTTTCAAGCCATACCCGGCTTTCACCATATTTTTCACGGCAAAGGCGACGTCATGCAATTCAACACATTCCCATTTCTCTTTTACTTTCTCCCCGCCTTTCTGGCGGTCTACTATATCGCCCCGCGCAAGCTCCGGGCGGCTGTTTTGACTCTTTCGAGCCTTGTCTTTTATTGGTTCGCCGTGGGCGGAAACCTGTCCGCCGTGGGGCTGCTGGTCATTTTCACGCTGACGGGATACTTCGTTGATCTCGCGGCGGGAAGCTGGGGCGGGCGGACCATGGCGGGGATCAGCGTCGCCTTTTTCGGGGCGGCGCTGGCCTTTTTAAAGCTCTACCGGGGCGGGGCGCTCCTGGCCGCCGGCATGAGCTTTTATATCTTCCAGCTCATCGCCTATACCGTGGACGCCAGACGCCGGGGCGAGCCGGTGGAGCGGAATTTCTTCCGCTATTTCGGGGCCGTCCTCATGTTCCCCAAGCTCCTGGCCGGCCCCATCGCCGAGAGCGAAGCGCTCCAAAAGCGCCTTGCCCGCGCGGGGGCGAAAAAGGTCACCTTCCACATGGGCCTTCAGGAGCTCATTCTGGGCCTCGGCCTCAAGGTGCTCTTAGCCGACCGTGTGGGGGTCGTCTGGGGGCGGGCCACGGTCCTGGGCCTGGAGGGGGTGTCCACTCCCTTCGCGTGGCTGGCGCTTGTCTCCTTTTGCATGAAGCTCTATTTTGACTTTTACGGCTACTCCCTGATGGCCGTGGGCCTGGGGCACATGGTGGGCGTCCATCTCCCCATGAACTTTTTGGAGCCCTACAGCGCCAAAACCGTCTCCGAGTTTTTCCGCCGCTGGCACGCAAGCCTGGGCCGGTGGTTCCGGGAATATGTCTACATCCCCCTGGGCGGCAACAGGCGGGGAATGGCCCGGACGATCTTGAATTTAGCCCTGGTCTGGGCCCTGACGGGGCTCTGGCACGGTGTTAAGGGAGGGTATCTCCTCTGGGCGGGGCTTCTCTTCCTGCTCATCGCCAACGAGCGGCTTTGGATGCGCAAGCACCTTGAAAAGACCCGGGTCCTCTGCCACGTCTACACCGTGGCGGCGATCGTCCTCACCTGGGCGGCCTTCGCCGCCGGGAGCTGGGGCGGGGCGCTGAGCTTTTACGCCCGGCTCTTCGGCGTCGGGCCGGGGGCCGGTTCCCTGGACGATTTTCTCTACTGGGGGAGGATCGCCGCCCCCGTGATGATCGCCGGCGCTTTCTTCATGACCCCCGTCCCCAAAAAGCTCTGGCTCCGGGTGAAGGACAAAAAATGGGCGGACGCGCTGCTCTTTTGCCTCTTCTGGGTGTGCGTGTACTTCATGGCCACCTCCTCCGGCGACCCCTTTGTTTACTTTAATTTCTGACCGAAAAGAGATATAGGCATGAAAGGACGTTATCTTGGCCTCGTGTCCGCGCTGGCGGTGAGTATGGCGGCGCTGGCGGTGGTGGGGGCCGTAGAAAAAAACAGTATTCTGGCGCCCCTGGACCTGGACGGGGGCATGGATCCGCTGAAGGTCCCGTTCCTGCTGGCCGCCGACGACAGCCTCAGGACCCGGATGGACATCGCGCGGGAGCTCATGGAGGAGAAGGACGCCTCACCCACCGACGCCCCGACGGAGCCTCCCACGGAGCCTCCCACGGAGCCGCCGACAGAACCTCCCACGGAGCCGCCGACCGAGCCTCCCACAGAACCGCCCACAGAACCGCCCACAGAACCGGCGACGGAGCCTCCGACAGAACCTCCTACCGAACCGCCCACAGAACCGCCGACGGAACCGGCGACGGAGCCTCCCACAGAACCGCCTACGGAACCTCCCACCGAGCTCCCTGCGGAGCCTCCGGCGGATGTTCAAAATCCGCCCGATCCCGGACCGGAGGTGATAAACCCGGACCTCTCCGTTTGGGAGAGCGCGGAGCACGTGGACGACGCCTGGTTTGATGACGCCCTCTTTATTGGGGACTCCCGGACCGTGGGCCTTCGGGACTACTGCCGGACGGGGAACGCCGATTACTTCTGCTCCGTGGGGATGTCGGTCTTCAACTACGCCGGGAAAAAGGAGTCGGACAAAAGCTACTCCGATATGACTCTGACACAGCTCTTGAGCGAGCGTTCCTACGGGAAGATCCTGGTGAGCCTTGGCATCAACGAGTGCGGCTACCCTATTCCCAGCCTGATGGCGGCGTACACCAGGTTTATAAACCACATCCGTGAGCTCCAGCCCGACGCCACGATCGTCCTCCAGGGCATCATGGCGGTGAGCCGTAGCTACGCCGCCCGGGGCAGCTACTTCAGCCCCGCCCACTTAGGGGAGATCAATGAGCGTATCAGGGCTCTCGCGGACGGGGAGCGTATCTTCTACATCGACGTAAACTCCGCCTTTGCCGACAGCGACGGCTATCTCCCCGCCTTCGTGTCCCCCGACGGCTGCCACCTCTACATAAAGTACTACCGGGAGTGGATGAACTGGATCCGCTGCGCTGTTCTGGATATTCCCGCCTGACCCACAAAAAAACTGACGTGATCGCTCACGTCAGTTTTTTGTATGTTGGAGAGTATTTTACTTGTTGAGCGCCTGGTCCACGGCCACGGCCACGGCGACGGTAGCGCCCACCATGGGGTTGTTGCCCATTCCCAAAAAGCCCATCATCTCCACGTGGGCGGGGACGGAGCTGGAGCCGGCGAACTGGGCGTCGGAGTGCATACGGCCCATGGTGTCGGTCATGCCGTAGCTGGCGGGGCCGGCGGCCATGTTGTCCGGGTGCAGGGTGCGGCCCGTGCCGCCGCCGGAGGCCACGGAGAAGTACTTCTTGCCCTGCTCGACGCACTCCTTCTTATAGGTGCCGGCCACGGGGTGCTGGAAGCGGGTGGGGTTGGTGGAGTTGCCGGTGATGGAGACGTCCACGCCCTCATGGTGCATGATGGCCACGCCCTCGCGGACGTCGTCGGCGCCGTAGCAGCGGACAGCCGCGCGCTCGCCGTTGGAGTAGGGGATCTC
>CANQZF010000150.1 GCA_947628265.1 uncultured Oscillospiraceae bacterium | reverse complement strand
AAATATGTGCTCCTTGTGCTCTCGCTGGGGCTGTTGCTGCTGCTCCTGCCCACCGGCGGCGGGGAGAAGGACGCCGTGCCGGAGGCGGAAGCCGCGCCGGAGGCCCCCACGGAGGAGCCGCTGGAGGAGAGGCTTGAAGAAATCCTCTCCCTTATCGACGGCGCGGGGAAGGTCCGGGTCCTGCTGACCCTCACCGACGACGGGGAGCGTGTCCTGGCCCGGGACAGCCAGAGCTCCGCCCAGGACGACAGGAGCCAGACGTCGGACTCCACCGTCACCGTCTCCAAAGGCGGCGGCGTCACGGAGGAGGTGGAGGTCTCCTACCGCTACCCCCTCTACCGGGGCGCGGTGATCGCGGCGGAGGGCGCGGACAGCGCGGCGGTCCGGCTGGAGCTTTTGGAGGCGGTTCGGGCGGCCACGGGCCTCACCGCCGACGCCGTCAAGATCGTAAAAATGGCGGGCAAACCATAATATTAAACCGATTGGAGGAGGTCAATATGAAGAAAATCAAACGAAACGCGGTGATCGTCACGGTGATGCTGTTTATCTGCGCAGCGGTGTACCTCAACTGGTCCTACAACAACAAGGTGGAGCAGGCCGGGAAGGCCGGCGGGGACAGCCAGGAGGTCCTGGGCGACAAGAGCGGCGAAAACGCCCCCAGCGACGCCCCCACCGACGCGACCGCCCCCTCCGGGGCGGAGACCTTGGGGAACATCACCGATGAGGGGGACGTGGGGCTCTACTATACCGTCCAGGGCACGGAGGGCGACGGCGGGACCGGCGCGACAGGGAAGTATGAGGAGTATTTCGCCCAGGTGCGCCTGGAGCGGTCCGAGGCCCGGGACCGGGCCTCCGCGACCCTGACCACCGTGGCAAACTCCGACGGGGCCTCCCCGGAGACGGTGGACATGGCCCTCAAGTCCATGGCGGAGCTGGCCCAGCGCGCCGTGCAGGAGGCGGAGATGGAGAACCTCATCCGGGCCAAGGGCTTTATCGACTGCGTGGTGTACATCTCCGACCAGGGCGTGAAGGTCACGGTGGCGAAAGAGGGGGGCCTTGACGGCGCCTCGGCGGCCCAGATCACGGAGGTCGTGGTCTCCGAGACGGGCATCACACCCGACAAGCTGACGGTGACGGAGATAAAATAGGGTTTTGCCCCAACTTTTCCTTTATTTTTTCGCCGGGGTGTGTTAGAATAGCCTCATAGCAGAGAAAACTTAACCACAGGAGGATCAAAATGGGCGAGAATAAGGATTATGTCACTCACCCCGACGAGAAGGGCAGCGTCAATATCTCCGAGGAGGTCATCTCCGTCATCGCCGCCTCCGCCGCTCTGGAGACAGAGGGCGTGGCGTCGCTGTCCGCCGGCCGGGACCTTACGGAGCTTTTGGGCAAGAAGAACGTGGGCCGGGGCGTGAAGATCACCGTGGAGGGCGAGAGCGTCAAGGTGGACCTGTGGCTCACCGTGAAGCTGGGCGTCTCCGTCAATAAGGTGGGCCGGAAGGTTCAGGAGGCCGTGGCCTCCGGCATCGAGTCCATGACGGGCTTTTCGGTAACCGAGGTCAACGTACACGTCATCGGCGTGACCCTGGGGAAAAAATAAATCGCGCGGGTTTTTGAGGGCCGCCGGGTGGCGGCCCCGTTCCCGTGTCCAAAGGAGTTTTTATGAACAGATCGGAAGCCCGCGAGATCGCCATGCGGCTGTGCTTTGAGCTCTCAGGCCGCGACTGCGACGCCAGGGAGGTCCTGGACCACTTTTTCACCGGGGACTACTATGAGTCCCTGGCCCCGGAGGACCCCCTCTACGCCTCCCGCCCCCAGGAGAACCACCGGGAGTACATCGAAAAGCTGGTGATGGGCATCGGGGAGCACTCGGCGGAGCTGGATTCCTACATCGAGAAGTATTCCAGGGGCTGGAGCTTCGCTCGCATTTCCCGGACGGCCCTGGCGGTGATCAAGACCGCCATGTATGAGATTTTGTATATGCCGGAGATCCCCAACGGCGCGGCCATCAACGAGGCCGTGGAGATCGCCAAAAAATACGACGAGCCGGAGACCGTGGCCTTCATAAACGGCGTTCTCGGCTCCTTCGTGAGGGAAGAGCTGACGGTATGATGAGGTGCGTTCTTGCCTTTGACACATCCAACTACACCACCTCCTGCGCCGTCTTCGACGGGGAGCGGGGGGTCAATTCGGGACGCCTGCTGGACGTGAGGCCCGGGGAGCTGGGCCTTCGCCAGTCGGACGCCCTTTTTTCGCATGTCCGGAGGCTCCCGGAGATCGTGGACGCCCTCCCCGTGGAGGGGGAGATCGCGGCCGTTGGCGCCTCGGAGACGCCCCGGGAGGTGGAGGGGTCCTACATGCCCTGCTTTCTGGCGGGGGTGGCGGAGGCGAGGGCCCTCTCGCACTTTTTGAAGGTCCCGTACTTCGGCTTTTCCCACCAGCAGGGGCACATCGCCGCCGCCGCGTGGTCGGCGGGGCATATGGAGCTTTTGGAGACGCCGCACCTCGCGTGGCACCTCTCCGGCGGGACCACGGAGCTTCTTTACGTCCGGCCCGAGGGGGTGGCCGTGCGGTGCGAGATCGCGGGCGGCACCCGGGACGTGTCCGCGGGGCAGCTCATCGACCGCACTGGGCAGCTTCTGGGGCTTTCTTTCCCCGCCGGACGGGAGCTGGACAAGCTCTGCGGGGAGGCCGTTGAGAAAAAATCGTATCTCCCCAAAAAGGACGGGTGCTTCTTCTCCCTCTCCGGCGTGGAGCACAAGATGAAGGAGATGGTGGAGCGCGGGGAGCGGGAGGCCGAGACTGCGTATTTCACCCTCGCCTCCGTCATCCGCGCCGTCCACCAGGCCACGGCGGAGGCCAGGAAGCTCTATGGGGACCTGCCCGTCCTCTACTCCGGGGGCGTGGCCTCCAACTCCCTTCTGCGGGCCATGACGCCGGAGGGCATCTTCGCCGAGCCTCGCTACTCCACCGACAACGCCATGGGCACGGCGATCTTGACCTGGAGGGCGGTGACGGCCCTTGGATAACAGGAACATCGTCTCCGTCACGGAGCTCAACGAATACCTTAAAAATGTCTTTGACTCCATGCCGAAGCTGGACGGCATCTACGTCCGGGGGGAGCTCTCCAATTACAAAATCTACCCCTCCGGGCACCACTACTTCACCATGAAGGACGCCGGCGGGGCCCTCCGGTGCGTGATGTTCAAGTCCTCCGCCGCGCGGCTCAAATTCCGCCCCAAGGACGGGATGAAGGTCATCGCCCTGGGGCGGGTGACGGTGTACCCCCGGGACGGGGTTTATCAGCTCTACGTCACGTCCCTCACCCCGGACGGTGTGGGGGACCTGGCCCTGGCCTTCGAGCAGCTCAAGGAGCAGCTTTATAAGGAGGGCCTATTCGACCCGGCCCACAAAAAGCCCCTGCCGCCCTATCCCATGCGGGTGGGGGTGGTGACCAGCTCCGCCGGGGCGGCGGTCCACGACATCATCCGGGTCCTGCGCAAGCGCTGGCCCGTGGCCAAGGTGCTCCTGCTGCCCGTCCGGGTCCAGGGGGAGGAGGCCCCGCCGGAGATCGCCGCCGCCATCCGCTACGCCGACAAGTGGCAGGTGGCGGACCTCTTGATCGTGGGGCGCGGCGGCGGGAGCATGGAGGATTTGTGGTGCTTCAACGACCAGCGGGTGGCCCGGGCCATCTACGACTGCTCCATCCCCGTCATCTCCGCCGTGGGCCACGAGCCGGACGTGACCATCGCCGACTTTGTGGCGGACCTGCGGGCCGCCACGCCCTCCAACGCCGCGGAGCTTGCGGCCCCGGACATCCGGGAGCTGCGGGAATTTACGGACGAGGCGTTGGAGCGCTCCGCCACGGCTGTGGAAAAGCGCTTAAAACAGGCCCGGGAGCGCCTTGCGGCCCTCTCTTCCGCAAAGGTCCTGCAGGACCCCAAAAACTACATCGACGAGTGCCGCCTTATGCTGGACGCCCGGGGGGAGAAAATGGCGAACCTCACCGCCGCCATCTTAGCCGCCCAGCGCCGGAAATTCGCGGAGCTTGCGGGAAAATTAGACGCCATGAGCCCCCTGAAGGTCCTGAGCCGGGGCTACTCCATCGCCATGCGTGAGGACGGGGGCGTCATCCGGTCCGCCCGGGACGTAAAGGCCGGGGACGAAATCAAAATCAAGCTGCGCAGGGACGAGATCCACTGCCAGGTACTGGAGGAGAAAGAGTATGGCCGCGAAGAAAATGACCTTTGAGGAGTCCGTCGCCCGTCTCGACGAGATCGTGAAGACTCTGGAGCGGGGGGACAGGCCTTTAGAGGAGGCGCTGGCCCTTTTTGAGGAGGGCACGAAGCTCATAAAAAGCTGCGGGAAGACCCTGGACGACGCGGAGCAGAAGGTGGTGAAGCTCCGCCGTGGCCCCGAGGGCGCGCCGGAGGAGACGCCCTTCGAGGAGGCGGAGTGATGGAGCTTTCAAGGGAGCTTGACGCCCTGAAGGCCCGGGTGGACGCGGCGCTGGCGGCGCTTTTCCGGGAGGACGCCCCCTACGGGGCGCTTTTGGAGTCCATGCGCTACTCCCTTTTGGCGGGGGGCAAGCGCCTCCGGCCCGTTTTGACCCTGAAATTCTGCGAAGCCGCCGGCGGGGAGCCGGAAAAGGCCATGCCCCTGGCGCTGGCGGTGGAGCTTGTGCACACCTACTCCCTCATCCACGACGACCTACCCGCCATGGACGACGACAGCCTGCGCCGGGGCAAACCCACCAACCACATCGTCTTTGGGGAGGCCCGGGCGG
>CANQZF010000149.1 GCA_947628265.1 uncultured Oscillospiraceae bacterium | reverse complement strand
ACCCGCCGCATGGTGGACGTCAGCCAGGACGTGATCATCCGGGAGCACGACTGCGGCACCCACGAGGGCATCATGGTCAGCGAGAAGATCGAGAACGGCTCCGTGGCCCAGTCCTTCGCCGACTCCGTCCACGGCCGCTACCCCGCCGACGACATCACCGACCCCGCCACCGGCGAGGTGCTGTTCACCCGGGACCATATGCTGCTCCACTCCGACGCGGAGGTCCTGGAGGCCCACGGCATCCATGAGATCAAGGTCCGCTCCGTCCTCACCTGCCAGGCCCGCAGCGGCGTTTGCGCCCACTGCTACGGCCTGAACCTTGCCACCGGCGAGACGGTGAACGAGGGCGAGACCGTGGGCGTCATCGCCGCCCAGGCCATCGGCGAGCCCGGCACGCAGCTGACGATGCGCACCTTCCACACCGGCGGCGTGGCCGGCGGCGAGACGGGCGTCGAGATCACCCAGGGTCTTCCCCGCGTGGAGGAGCTTTTCGAGGCCCGCAAGCCCAAGAAGATGGCGACGCTTTCGGAGATCGACGGCGTTATCTCCATGGAGGAGACCCACAAGGGCGCCCTCATGCAGATCACCGTCACCAACCCCGAGGACGGCGATATGCGCGTCTACTCCGTGCCCCACTCCTCCGGCATCCGCGTGAAGGAGGGCGACACGGTGAAGAAGGGCGATATGCTCACCTCCGGCGCTCTCAATCCCCACGACATCATGGCGATTTTGGGCCGCGACGCCACCCAGAAGTACCTCATCAACGAGGTCCAGAAGGTGTACCGTCAGCAGGGCGTGGACGTCTCCGATAAGCACATCGAGATCATCGTCCGCCAGATGCTCCGGAAGGTCCGGGTGGACGACCCCGGCGACACCGATCTCCTGTCCGGGTCCACCGTGGACATTCTGGATGTCCGCAACGCGGAGGATAAGCTCCGGGAGCGGGAGGCCAACGGCGAGGAGGTCAAATACCCCACCTACGAGCAGCTCCTCATGGGCATCACCAAGGCCTCTCTGGCCACCGACAGCTGGATGTCCGCCGCGTCCTTCCAGGAGACCACCAAGGTCCTGACCGAGGCCGCCTCCAAGGGCAAGATCGACAGGCTCATCGGCCTTAAAGAGAACGTGATCATCGGCAAGCTCATCCCCGCCGGCGCGGGACTGTCCATCTACCGTCCCCAGGACGACGAGCCCCCCACCTCCGAGACCGCCTCCCCCGAGGTCGAGCCGGTTCCCGAGGAGCCCGAAGAGCCCGAGATCGACTTCTCCGAGCTTTTGAAGGCAAACAACGCCATATAAACCGCAAAACTCCCCTCCGATTGCCGGAGGGGAGTTTTTTACGTGTCGGGAATGCCCTTTAGGGCTTTTCCCGACAGCATCAACGAAAAATAAATCAAAAAAACGTGTAACCTTTTTAAACCTGGCGGCTCTAACGGTTGAAACGAGGTGGTGAACTTGCGAGAATTTGAAGGGATCTTCAAAGACCTCAGCCCCGTGGTCTTTCGGTTTTTGCTGTCGCTCTGCGGGGATGAGAGTTTGGCCGAGGAGCTGACCTCCGAGACCTTCTATCAGGCGTATTTGCATATCGGGCAGTTTCGCGGGGATTGCAAAATCGAAACATGGCTGTGCCAGATCGCGAAGAACGCTTTATATAAGGAGCAAAAGCGGCGGGGGAGACTTACCGGGCGGGACTATCCTGAAAGCGCGGAAGCGGGCAACAGCTTTTTTGAAGCCATCGCCGATAAAGAGGAGGCCCTGTGGATCCATAGACACTTACACCGCCTCAAGGAGCCGTACAGGGAGGTCTTTATGCTCCGGGTGTTTGGGGAGCTGAGCTTCCGGGAGATCGCGGACATATGCGGCAAATCGGAGGTGTGGGCAAAGGTCACCTTTTATCGGGCGAAAAGCAAGCTCATGGACGAGATGGAGGGAAAATTATGAAGTTTACTTGCGGTATCGTTGAAGATCTGCTCCCGTTGTACCTGGAGGATATGTGCTCGGAGGAGACAAGAGCCGCCCTGGAGGAGCACCTGCGGGAATGTCCCGCCTGCGGCGAAAAACTGGCAAGGCTGAAAGACGGAGCCGCCGTCTCTCAGGCGAAAAAAGAGGAGAGAAGCCTCCCGATAGCCGGCTACGCCAAAAAGGTCAAACGGCATCGGATACGCGTGGGAATTACGGTCACGCTCATTTGCGCGATGGCGGCCTGTGTCCTCGCCCTGCTGGGGCTTACGGTAATCGACATGCGCAGAGAGGCAAATCCACACGTTTTTGAAGTGGAGGACGGCGTTTACAACCTCGCCTCCGCCGCCCTTGAGAGCACGGCGGAGGAAATCGGGCAATATACCTTCTATACAAACTCCACCAAAATCAGAGTGACTGTGGAGCGCGACGGCGAGTTTCACGGCACGGTCATGCTCTGGGACACGCGCTACAGCGACAGCTTTATACAAATGAGCGAGGTCGACGAAAAAGCGGACACCTGCGTTTTCACAGCCGGCTCCGCCGCAAGGCGATACAAAATAACCTGTGACGGCCTTCCGGGGGCAAAGATCACCGTCAGCGACGGCAGAGAAGTCAGCTTTTGGAAAAGCCTTGCCCATGTTGTGAAGGGCCTGATAGGGGGGTAGAAAAATATTGCTTAACCGCTTTTTCTTGACGCCCCGCGCCGGTCCATGTATAATGATAGAGGGTAGAACAAATGGAGGACGGTCTGATGCCTAAATTTGAGATCATTCTTTATTGGAGCGACGACGACAACGCGTATATCGCGGAGGTGCCGGAGCTCCCCGGCTGTATGGCGGACGGCCCCACGGCGCGGGACGCGCTCCACAACGCGGAAGAGATCATCCGGGAATGGATCGAGACCGCCCGTGAGATGGGCCGGGAGATCCCGGAGCCAAAGGGCCGCCTTCGGTACGCATAAAATAGATCTCCCCGTCCCTACGGACGGGGAGACTTTTGTGTGATTTTGAATGGTTTCGTATCCCTAGAGATGAAATTGCGCGCCGTTGCGTTTTAGGAAGGACGGGTCGGAGGCGTATTGTTGGGCCAGGGCGGGGTCGTTTTGGAGGAAGCGCTCGTACTCCCCGGGGGCGAGGCGGGAGAGCCTGACCCGCTCGTAGACCGCGAGGTTCCAGGTGTGCTTGCACTTTTCGCACCTGTAGATGAGCCACACGTCCAAAAGGTTCCCGTTGGCGTTGACCCGGAACTTCCCGGAGCTTACGAACGCCCGCTTTTTCCCGCACCTGGCGCAGCGGTGGTAGACCGGGGCGGTCACGGGGACCTTTTCGCGGCCCTTATGATCCTCTGGATGCTCTTTTCCGAGAGGGAAAATTCCTCCGCCAGGGCCCTGACGGGGACGCCGCGCTCACGCTTTTGGACGATCGTCCCGTTTCTGCTCTGATAATACTGCCGGGTCACGGTCTGGCTGCCCCAGTCCTTTTTCTCCCGGCTGGGGATGTAGACGCTTTTTCCGCTGACATACCGCTGGATGTCTTTTATGAGGTCCTCCGGCAAAATCTCATCTGCTCTGACATAGCTCATGTGATCCTCCTCTTTGGTGGGGGCTCATCTGAGCTTATTTCATTTTATATTTAAGCTCAGACGACTGAGCGGCAGTAGGGCTTGCGCATAAAACCGGGCCTCCTTTCGGGACTTTAACGGTATTTTAGCTTGCCAAGCGGGAAATTGCAACCTCGACTTTGTTTCCAAAAAAGAACGCGCCGCCCTCTTCTTTGCGGAGAGGGCGGCGGATTTTTTAATCGGCTAAATCTATCGGCAGATCGTGGACGGTGAAGTGCTGGGACCAGGTGGAGACGCGGGAGGAGTCCTTTTCGGAGCGGTAGCGGGTGCGCGTGGACTCGTCCAGGCGCAGGAGCCGGTCCATATAGAGGGACGTGAAGGAGCTGCGGCCAATGATGATGTAGTCGAATAGGGTGATTTCCAGGGCGAGGAGTCGCTCCCGGATGTACTGTATGTTGTGGGACTCCTCGATGTCCGGGGAGGAATGGCCGTCGGCGTAGCCCATGCCCACCACCAGGCCCTTGGAGTTGAAGCCCGCCGCCTGCCACGAGATGTCCTCCACCGTCATATCCACGGGGGAGCAGGTGATGACACGCATCCGCTCGTCCAGGAAGAGACCGAAGGCGATGTCGCCCTCCACGCCCCGAAGCCGGGGTTTCAGCTGCCGAAGGGCCTCCTCGGGGCTTGCGATCACGGCGCCGCTCCGGCGGCCGGCGGCGGACCTGCGGGCGGCCTCCACGGTCAGTTCCAGGAGCTTCGCGGTGGAGTCCCCCACGCCGGGGAGCTCTAAGAGCGCCTCCCTGTCCATGCCGGAGAGCCCGCCCAGGCCCCCGATTCTCTCCAGAATGTCCTCGGCCATGGGGCGCACGTCCCGGCGGGGGATGACGTGAAAAAGCAGGAGCTCCAAAAGCTGGGCGTCCGTCATGCCCTCGGCGTCCTCGTCAAATTTTTTGCGCATCCGCTCCCGGTGCCCGTCATGCTCCCCCATAAGCGCCCCTCCGATCCCTTCTAAAATTCCCCCTCCCCTATCGCGGGGAGGGGGAGAAGTGCTGTTATTCTCCAAAAACTGCCAAATAATCCTTCTTGAACTTCTCAATGCCGGCGTCGGTGAGGGGGTGATGGAGCATCTGCTCGATGACGCTGTAGGGGATGGTGGCGATGTGGGCCCCGGCCAGGGCGCACTGGGTCACGTGGACGGGGTTGCGGATGGAGGCGCAGATGATCTCGGTGTCGAAGCCGTAGTTATCGAAGATGGTGACGATGTCCTCGATGA
>CANQZF010000148.1 GCA_947628265.1 uncultured Oscillospiraceae bacterium | reverse complement strand
ATTTCATCGCCAAGATGAAGGACGGCGTGCGCATCATCAACTACGCCCGCCAGCAGGTGGTGAACGAGGAGGCCATCCGCGCCGCCCTCAACACCGGCAAGGTGGCCCGGTTCGTCACGGACTTCCCCACCAACACCCTCATCGGCACGAAAAACGTGGTGATGACCCCGCACCTGGGCGGCACCACCTGGGAGAGCGAGGAGAACTGCGCCGTCATGGCCGCCCGGGAGGCCAAGGACTACATCGAAAACGGCAATATCAACAACTCCGTGAACTTCGGCCGCGCCGTCATGGCCCCCTCCAGGCTCGCCAGGCTCTGCGTCTTCCACAAGAACATCCCCAGCATGATCGCCAAGATCACCGCCGCCGTCTCCGGCGCGGGGATCAACATTGAGAACATGGTCAACGCCACCTTAAAGGGCAGCAAGATAAGCTACACCATGCTGGAGCTGGGCGAGGAGCCGGACGAGGCCCTCGTTTCCGCCGTCAGCGCCATCAACAACGTGGTCAGGGTCCGGGTCATTCACGCAAAATAAGGGAGCGCTATGGAGAAAACGCTTTTGATCGTCAACCCCGTCTCCGGCAAGGGACGGGTCAAGACCATCCTGCTGGACATCCTCTCGGCCCTGTGCGCCGGGGGCGCGGACGTGCGGGTGTGCGTCACCGAGAAGCGGGGCGACGCCTCGGACTTCGCCGAAAGGCTGGGGCCGGAGGTGGAGCGGGTGGTCTGCACCGGTGGCGACGGGTCCTTAAACGAGGTGATCTCCGGCCTCATGCGCTTAGACCCCCAGGTCCGGCCCGCCATCAGCTATATCCCCCTGGGGACCACCAACGACATGGCCACGTCCCTCAGTATCCCCAAGGACCCAAAGGACGCCATCAGCAAGCTGGGCGCGCCCCTCTCGGAGCAGCGGCTTTTGGACGTGGGGCAGCTGGGGCAGGACTACTTCGGCTACGTGGCGGCCTTCGGGACCTTCATAAACGTCCCCTTCACTACGCCCCAGGCGGCGAAAAACACCTGGGGGTATCTGGCGTACCTGGTGGAGGCGCTGGGACAGCTGACGGAGATCACCACCCACCACGCCAGGGTCTCCTACGACGACGGGTATATCGAGTCGGACCTCCTCTTCGGCTTTGTCACCAACTCCCTGACGGTGGCCGGGGGCATCGTCCGCTTTGACGAGAGCCACGTCTCCTTGGATGACGGGCTCTTTGAGGTCCTGCTCATCAAAAAGCCCCGGAATTTGGCGGAGCTCAACACCACCCTCTCCAACATCTTAAAGCGCAGCTTCAACAGCGAAAATTTGACGCTCCTCCACACCAGCCGCATCTCCTTCGAGTTTGACGGGCCCGTCCAGTGGACCCGGGACGGCGAGGACGGCGGCGTCTACCGCAGCGTGGACATCGTCAACCACCGCCGGGCGGTGCGCATCTCCATGGGTGGCGGCCTATGAGCGTGAAAATTCTGGCCGTCGGCGACGTGGTGGGCGAGAACGGCCTTGCCTTTTTGAGCCGCAGACTATGGTCCCTCCGGCGGGAGCTGGGGGCCGATTTTGCCGTGGTGAACGGGGAGAACGCCTCCGTGGTGGGCATCAACCCCAGCGAGGCCCGGGAGATCCTCTCCGCCGGGGCGGATGTGGTCACCCTGGGCAACCACGCCCTTCAAAAAAACTCCATCTTCTCCATGCTGGACGACGAGCCGGCCCTTTTGCGGCCCGCCAACCTCTCCCCCCTCACCCCGGGCCGGGGCTGGGGCGTCTACGGGACGGATTTCGGCGACGTGGCGGTCCTCAACCTCATCGGGCGGTGCGGCATGGACTTCGGGCCGGACAACCCCTTTTACGAGGCGGAGCGGATCTTGGAAAAAATAACGGCAAAAATCGTCCTCATCGACTTTCACGCCGAGGCCACCAGCGAAAAGGCGGCGCTGGCGTGGCATCTGGACGGGCGGGTCTCCGCCGTCTGGGGCACCCACACCCACGTCCAGACCTCCGACGCCACGGTCCTGCCCCAGGGCACCGGGTTCATCACGGACCTTGGCATGGCGGGGCCTGTCTACTCCATTCTGGGCGTGAAGCCGGAGCAGTCCGTCTCCCGCTTCCTCGGCGCTCCCAAGCGGACCCCCTATGTTCAGGCCCCGGGGAAGTGCAAAATCGAGGGCGCGCTTTTTGAAATTGACGAGAGCACCGGAAAATGCCTCTCCGTTAATGCCATCCGGGTCATAGAGGGATAGACTTCGGCGCATAAACCGGGCGGCGGATCAAATACTACCTGTGGAAAATGAAATCCGCAGGAGGTATCTACCGTGAAAACGTATCCCGACTTATTCGCGCTGCTCCAAAACGACGCGGAGGCGAAGCGCTATTTCGACACCCTCCCCGACTATGTCAGGGACCAGATCAGCACCCGTGCGGAGGGCGTCAACTCCTTCGCGAGCCTCAAGGACTACGCCCAGAACCTCACCCGGGGCGACGGTTGACGGGGGTGTGGTCGTGGAAAAGAAAAAGGACAAAAAGAGGGACCTGGAGATCCCCATCGAGCCGGGGATCTATCCCGTTATCGACAACGACCTTGCCCGGGACAACCTGGAAAACGACATCCCCGCCGCCGATCTTCAGGACCTCCACCGCGTCCCGTCCACTTCGGCAGTATTTTGGGGCTGAGTGCTATGGCGAAAAAGGGAATGAAGCGCCCGGAGTGGACACATACCAAGCCAAAAAACGAGACCGCCCCAGTCCCGGAGCTCCAGGGCAAGGCCAAGCATACCAAAGAAAAAAGTAAGCCAATTACGGAAAAATGACATTGCAAGGGCGGGTCCATTTATAGGAACCGTCCGTTTCCATACCCCGCCGCACTTTCGAAAACTTCCGCAAGAACCGACGACTAAAGGGAGTACTCTGGAGTATGACCACATCGGCCCTCCTTCTGTTTTTTGCGTGCGCCCGAAAAAAGGTTTGCGGCAAAGCCGCATGATTGAAAGGGGCCGCCAAGAGAGGCGGCCCCTACGGCGTATTTTTGGGTCTTTGCGTTTGCCGGAAGCGATTGCGTATCAGAGAGGCGGGCTTGCCAGTGCACCCAAGGGCATTCTCACGGGTCTCGGCCTCTACGGGAACGTTGCGCGTCGAACGATGGTGGTGAGAAAATCGAAGGTGCGGCGTGCGGGAGGGTTTGGAACCCTCCCCTACGAATTTTATACAAAAATGCTGCGTTTTAATGGAAAAATCTATCAGATTTCTCGTAAGGGCGGGTTCTAAACCCGCCCGTTTTCCTTGCAATCCGCTCTAAAGGGTGGTAAAATAGGCTTATCGATTCATCGGAAAGGAGTTTTTGCTATGAAAAAAGATCTTGGCGTAAAGCCCTATCTCTTCCCCATGCCCACCTACATGATCGGGACCTACAACGAGGACGGGTCCGTGGACGAGATGATGATGGCCTGGGGCGGCATCTGCGCCGAGGACATGGTGGCGCTCAATCTGGAGGCCGACCACAAGACGGTGGCAAATCTGCGCGCCCGGGGAGCCTTCACCCTGGCTGTCCCCGGGGAGGACACCCTTGCCCAGTCGGACTATTTCGGCATCGCTTCGGCCAATAAGGTCCCCGACAAGTTTGAGCGCTCGGGCCTTCACGCCGTGAAGAGCTCCCGTGTGGACGCCCCGGTGATTGAGGAGTACCCCCTGACGCTGGAGTGCACCGTGGAGCGGATGGAGGACGAGCCCTACGGCCTTCGGGTGCTGGGAAAGATTGTCAACGTTCTGGCGGACGAGAGTGTCCTGGACGAAAAGGGCCGCGTGGACGCGGGAAAGCTCCGGGCCTTCTCCTTCGACCAGATGCGCAACGGCTACTACGCCACCGGCGAGCTCATCGCCAAGGCCTGGAACGCCGGCGCGGGATATATGAAGAAATAAAAGAATTACAAATAGAACGCTAAAAAACATAATAATTCATTCTAAATGGTATTAAAAGAGGACCGCATGAACGCGGTCCTCTTTTGGTGTCTTATGGCAGCTCTGGCGTCTATTCTCCCTCGAACATATCCCTCTTCGTCTCCTCCGGGATGCGGGTCTTGTAGTCGCCGGTGAAACAGGCGGTGCAGTAGGTGTGGCCCTCATTTCCGGGGAGGGCGTTTAAGTGGCGGATGTCCAGGTACCCCAGGGAGTCCGCGCCGATGAGCTGACAGATCTCGGGGACCGTGTACTTGCAGGCGATGAGGTTCTCCCGGGAGTCGATGTCCACCCCGTAGTAACAGGGGTTTAAAAACGGGGGCGCGGTGATGCGAACGTGGACCTGGGTAGCTCCGGCCTCCCGGAGGATGGCCACGGTCCGGGCGATGGTGGTAGACCTCACGATGGAGTCATCCACCAAAACCACCCGCTTGCCCTCCACTGTCTCCCGGACGGCGTTTAATTTTATGCGCACGCCGGTCTCCCGGGATTTCTGTCCGGGGCTTATGAAGGTGCGGCCGATATACTTATTTTTGATAAGTCCGATGTCATAGGGGATACCGCTCTCCTTGGCATAGCCGATGGCCCCGTCGGTGCCGGAGTCGGGGACGCCGATGACGATGTCCGCCTCCACGGGGTAGTCCTGGGCCAGGAATTTCCCGGCCCGAAGCCTGGCGTGGTGGATGGACGCCCCGTCGATGCGGGAGTCGGGGCGGGCAAAGTAGATGTACTCGAAGATGCACATGGCCTCCGGGGCCGCGCCGCAGTTGTCGGTGAGACTCCGCACGCCGGACTTGTCGAAGACCACCACCTCCCCGGGCCGGATGTCCCGGATGTACTCCGCGCTGACGGAGGA
>CANQZF010000147.1 GCA_947628265.1 uncultured Oscillospiraceae bacterium | reverse complement strand
TGGGGCAGGCGGTCCTTATCCTCCTGACGGCCCTCCGGCGGGAGGGGGCGCTGCCCGCCCTCGCCGTGTGTCTGGGGCTGGACGGGGCCATAGCTCCGCTGGGCGTCGCGGAGGGCCTCAACTGGCAGTACGCGGCGGCGCTGGTCATCGTTTTCCTCTGCGCGGCGCTGAGCCGCCGGCCCCGGCTGCCCGACCCCCAGCTGCCCGCCGCACGATATAGGGCGCTGTGCCTCCCGCCGGCGCTGGCGGTCCCGGCGGATCTGCTGGTTTTAGCGGCGCTTTTTGTCGCGGGGCCCCTGGCGGGGACCCCGGCGCTCCTCATTTCCGCCGCGCTCCTTACGGTTTTCGCCCTCGCCATGCTCTACTGGGGGGAGCTTCTGCGCCGGACAGAGCTTTCGGAGCTCGCCGACGCCATGGGCCGCTGGCAGCGGGACTCCCGGGACTACATGAACGTCATCCGCTCCCAGCGCCACGACCTCAATCTCCACCTCAACGCCATCTCCGGCCTTCTGGCCGGCGGGCAATATGACGCGTGCCACGCGTATGTGGCAAAGCTCGTGGCCGACGCGGGGGACGTCAACGACATCATGCCCCTCTCCGACGCCGTGGTGGGCTCCATGCTCTACAACATGCGGGAGGAGGCCCGCCGCCGGGGCTCCGACATCACCTACCGTATCACCTACGACATGGCGGACGCCCTGTGCAACGGCTTTGAGTGCAACAAGATCATCGGAAACCTCCTGCAAAACGCCATCGACGCCCTGGACACCGACGAGGACCGGGCCGCCGGGATACGCCTTTGCATCTTCAAGCGCCGGGGCAACACGGTCATCACCTGCGAGAACCGCTTCACCGGCGACAGGGCCGCCATCGCCCGGGCCTTTGAGCCGGGCTTCTCCACCAAGCGCCGCCACGAGGGCATCGGCCTTGCCATGGTGAAAAAGACGGCGGAGCGGTGCGGCGGCAGGATCTACGTGGAGTTCGAGGACGAGCTTATCCGCTTTGTGGTGAACATCCCCAACAAAGTTAACCTGAACGCCGGCGGGAAGGAGGAGCGGTAATGGCCATCAAAACGGTGATTTTGGACGACAGCGCCCCCTCGCGCATGGCCGCAGCGGCGGCGCTGGAGCGCTTCGACGACGTGGAGATCGTGGGGCAGTTCGGGGAGAGCGGGGCGCTATTCGACTTTCTCGCCTCCCACACGGCGCACCTACTCTTTCTGGACATCGAGCTTTCGGAGGAGCTGGGCTTCACCGTGGCCCGAAAACTCCGGGAGACGGACCCGGAGCTCATGATCGTCTTTTTGACGGGCCACTCCTCCTACGCCATCGACGGCTACGGCTTTCAGCCGGTGAACTTTCTCACAAAGCCCATCCATCCCGAAAAGCTCCGGGAGACCATCGAGGAGGTCCGGCGGCGTATGCGCGCCCACCGGGAACAGCGCCCCGCCCAGCTCATGTTCCGTCTGCCCCAGGGGTACAGGATCCTGGACGTCCGGGACATCGTCTACATCGAGCGCCTGGGCCGGAAGAACATCCTCCACACGGATACGGAGGAGCTGCGCATGTCGGGCTACACCGTGCGGGAGCTGGAGGAGATGCTCTCCGAGCACGGCTTCTTCCTCTGTCACCAGTCCTTCCTCATCTCCCTCTGGCGGGTGGAGGCCATCCGGGATGCCCGTCGGCAGCTCTATGAGGTGACCCTCCGGGGCGCGGCGGCCCCCGTCCCCGTCTCCCGCACCCGGTACGAGGCCCTTTTGGAGGCCCTTGACGGGCACGGGGTCGTGATCAGGTAGGTTTTTTATGTATTTCCCGCGCACGATAGACGCGATTTGACGCACAATAGACCGGGTCTATTGTGCGTTTTCGCTTTTTCTGCTATGATACACTTATCATTTAACGCAATAAAGAGGTGTTGCCTGTGAACGAGAGAGCGCCCGACCTCGACAGGGTCGAGCTGAAGCAAAAGCGGGGAACGTGGCTGCGGTACATAAAGGTGTTCCTCAAATGCCGTCTGCCCTGGCTCTGGATCCTGGTGTACATGGCCTTCGACCTGGGCACCGTGGACATCGGCGTCACGGAGACGGACTACACCGCCCGCCTCTTCTCCGGGGACACGGCGGCGAAGACCGTGACGGTCCTCATCGTGCTCATTCTGGTGCGGCTCCTGGCCAGCGCCGCCGTGGTGTTCTTCCGGCAAATCGCCAGCGGCCGGATGACCCAGAACATGCGGGGGGTGCTTGTGGGGAAGCTCATGCGTCTGCCCATGAGCTTTTTCAAGGACGAAAACCCCCGGGACGGCGTCTACCGCGTGGTCAACAGCGCCAATGTGGTGGAGTCCACCGTCATCTTCTTCATCCTCCCGGTGATCACCGCCGCCTACACCGCCGTAAAGGTGTTCGCCAGGGTCTTTCAGTACGACTGGCGGCTCAGCGCCGTGATGCTGGCCTTCGTGCCCATCCAGATCTTCATCGCCTTCCTCTTCGGGCGCATCAGCTACTCTCTGAGCGTCAAGAGCGCGGACCTGAACTCCGGCCTCATCCAGCGCCTTTCGGAGATCATCGTCAACATCCCCCTGGCCAAGGCCTTCGCCCGGGAGAAGAAGGAGACGGAGCGCGCCCAGGAGCTGACGGGCCGCATCTACCGGCTCAACGTCAAGTCCAGCTGGCTCTCCCAGATCCACGACCTGTCCAACACGGCGGTGGACCTGGCCTCCAGCGTGGTCATCACCCTGGCGGGCCTCCTCCTTTTGCGGGACGGCGCCATCAACACCCGGGGCTGGATCTCCTTTTTCATGTTCAGCGGCACCTTCTCCGGCGCGGTCTACGAGTTTATGATCTACTGGGGCAATGTGAAGAACATCCAGGGCAGCGCGGAGAAGCTCTGCGAGATCATGGACGCCCCGGAGGAGGATCTGAGCGGCCAGCCCTGTGAGGCCCTGACGGGGGACCTGGAGCTGCGGAATGTGGACTTCTCCTATGACGAGGCCCACCCGGTGCTGACGGGGGCCAGCTGCGTCTTTACCGACAACCGGGTCACTGCCCTTCTGGGCAGGAGCGGCTGCGGCAAGACCACCATCGCCAATCTCCTCACGCGCCTATACGCGCCTCTCGGCGGGGAGATCACCGTGGGCGGGAGCGATATATCCAAGTTCGCCCTCAACGACTACCGGGACCAGTTCGTGGTGGTCAGCCAGAACGGGATGCTCTTCTCCGGCACTGTCCGGGAGAACGTGGCCTACGGAAATCCCGGTGTCTCCGATGAGGACATCGAAAAGGCCCTCCGCCGTGCCGGGGCATACGAGTTCGTCATGGCCCTCCCCGGGGGGCTGGACGCCCGGGTGGAGGAGTACGGCGGCAATTTCTCCGGCGGCCAGCGCCAGCGGCTCACCGTGGCCCGGGCTCTCCTCTCCCCCGCCCACTACATGATCCTGGACGAGCCGGCGGCCTCCATGGACGCCATCGCCGCCGCCGAGCTCATGGACGTGCTCCGTGAGGCCGCCCGGGACAGGTGCATGATCATCATCGCCCACACCGCCGCCATTCTGGAACTGGCGGACCGGGTGGTCGTGGTGGAGGACGGCATCGTCTCCGCCCAGGGCGACCCGGCGGAGGCGGCGAAGAAGAGCCGGTTCCTCCGTGAATTTGTGAATGGGGGTGTGACCGCGTGACCGAACGGCATGAAAAGGGCGTCTGGAAACGGACGCTGAAGCTGATGACCAGCATCCGGATCCCCTGGCTTTTGTATGTCCTCCAGATGATCCTGGGCTTTATCAGCACCAATGTGGCCTTGAAGTACATCCCCTACTACACCAAGATGCAGACCGGCAATATCCAGGACACCTCCGTCATCTGGGGCTACCTGGGCTTCTCGCTCCTGGCGGCGATAACGAGCATGGCCTACGCCATCCCCACCTTCTACTCCCAGGCCCTGGTGGCCCGGCGGCTCCAGAATAGGCTCATCTCCCACTCCCTGCGGATGGGGATGGGGTCCTTTGAGAAGAACGCCTCCCAGCTGGTGGGCTGGATCACCAACGACTGCGCCTACGCCGACGGCATCATCACCCAGTTCGTGGGCTTCATCACCGGCATCTACGGGGCGGTGCTCAGCGTCACGGAGATGAACGCCATCAACACCTCCATGCTCATCATCCTCCCCGCCATCCTCCTCTACGCCGTCTTCGATACCTGGCTGGAGGGCAAGCTCCTCTTTTTGCGGGAGCGCCGGGGCCGCCGGGCCACGGCGGAGCTCACCGCCTACATGACGGAGCATCTGAGCTTCTTCACCCAGATTCGCCAGCTCCACTCCGGGCCCGAGGAGGTCCGGCGGGGCAAGGAGGCCGCCAGGGTCTATTTCAAGGCGGAGGTCTATATGGCTCTCCTCACCCTGGCCATCGGCCTTGTGGGCGGGGCCCTCAGCGATATGATCACCATCCTCATCTTCCTCATGGGCGTGCCCATGGTCCGCCGGGGCGAGATCGCCATCACGGACCTTGTGGCCTTCCAGAACTACATAAACATCGCCTACCAGAACCTGAGCAGCGTCCCCGCACTCTACACCCAGCTCATGTATTATAACGGCCAGCTCTTCTACCTCTCCTCCCTCATGGCCGAGCCGGAGGAGCGGTACGAGGGCCGGAGCATGGACGTGGAGGACCGGGACATCGTCTTCGACAACGTATCCTTCAGCTACGGGGAGAAGGAGGTTTTAAAGAACGTCTCCTTCACCGTCCCCCGGGGCAAGCTCACCGTCCTTGTGGGGCCCAACGGCTCGGGAAAGACCACGCTCTTTAAGCTCCTGGAGCGGTTCTACACCCCCACCGAGGGCGAGATCAGGCTCAACGGCGTGCCGGTTCGGGAATTTAAGCGGGAGGAAT
>CANQZF010000146.1 GCA_947628265.1 uncultured Oscillospiraceae bacterium | reverse complement strand
GACACCGGCATGATCTTTCTGGGCTTCGCCATCCTCATGTACGGCATGGAGGCCATGAGCGGCGCGGTGGTGGGCCTTCGGGACGCCCCGGAGTTCGCCCACATCATCTCCGTGCTCTCCAACCCCCTGGTGGGCGTGCTAGCGGGCGTCGTCATCACCGCCGTCATCCAGTCCTCCTCCGCCTCCATCGGTATCTTACAGGCCCTGGCCACCACGGGGCACATCTCCTACGGCACCGCCATCCCCGTCATCATGGGCCAGAACATCGGTACGTGTATCTCCGCCATCCTCTCCTGCATCGGCGCGTCCAAAAACGCCAAGCGCGCCGCCATCATACACCTCTCCTTCAACGTCCTGTCCACCGTCATCGTCCTGCCCATCTACTACCTTATCTACTACCTCCTTGACATGCGCTTCGCCTCCGCCGCCGCCACGCCCGTGGCCATCGCCCTCATCAACACGGTGTACAAGCTGGTCTCCATCGTCCTCCTGGCCCCGGTGCTGCGGTTCTTAGAGCCTCTGAGCCGCCTTCTCATCCGGGACTCGGCGGAGAGCAAGGAGGAGGAGACGCTTCTGGACGAGCGCCTTCTCAAATCCCCCGCCGTGGCTGTGGCCCGCTGCCGCGCCGTCACCGTCTCCATGGCGGAGATGTCCGTCCAGTCCATTTACGACGCCTTCCGGGAGCTGGGGTCCTACGACGAGGACCTGGCGGAGAAGATCGTGAAGAGCGAGGCGAAGGTGGACTACTACGAGGACCGCCTGGGCACGTACCTTGTGAAGCTCTCGGCCCAGAACCTCTCCAGCGCCGACAACGCCCAGGCCACAAAGCTCCTCCACATGATCTCTGACTTCGAGCGCATCTCCGATCACGCCGTGAACATCCTCCACTCCGCCGAGGAGATCCACGAGAAGAAGCTGACCTTCTCCTCCGACGCCATGCAGGAGCTGAACACCATGGTGGACGCCGTCAGCGAGATCATGGGCCTGGCCCTGGCCAGCTTCCGGGACGACGACCTCAACTCCGCCGTGATGGTGGAGCCGCTGGAGCAGGTGGTGGACAGCCTCAAGGACCGCATCCGCCTCAACCACGTCAAGCGTATGCAGATGGGCGACTGCACCATCGAGCTGGGCTTCATCCTCACCGACATCCTGACCAATTTAGAGCGCGTCTCCGACCACTGCTCCAATATCGCCGGATACATGCTGGAAATGAGCGGCGACAAGCCCGAGGTGGGCGTCCACGAGTTCCTCCACAACGTCCGCAGCGGCGAGGAGAAGGAGTTCAACGACTACTACGACTACTTCAAGGTCAAGTACCGTATGCCGGAACACGTGGCATAACTGCAAAAAAAGGCCCCGCCGGGGCCTTTTTTTGATGGGGCGGGGCGGCTGGGTTTTTCTGGGGCTTTTTTCGATAAATGCCAAAAAAGCCCTTGAAATATTGGATAGAATATGATAGTATAATCTACAAGTTCATACGCTCCCGCCGACTGGCGGGGACGCCCTCTCCCAGAATTTTCCGGGGGGGGGGTGTACTATTTTCTCAGGAGGAACACCCTATGAAAAAAATGATTTGGAAACGTGTTTTCGCGGTCCTTCTGGCGGTGTGTATGGCTGCCGTCCTGCTCCCCAACACCCTCCCGGCGGCCCGGGCCGAGGGCCATGTGCATGAGGAGGCCCCCGGCGCGGAGTGGATCCCGCTGTCGTTGGAAAAGAACAGCGAGGGCGGAAAAGATATGCTCAAGGCCGGGGATACTCCCGTACCTGACAACCACTGCCCCGCCGGGAATTATTATTTGGCGGAAGATATGGTCCTGTCGAGCACTACTACAGTAGGAAGCTATGGCCTATACTTCGCCGACGAGTCCGTGCTGTGCCTGAACGGGCACACCTTGACCTGCCAGGTTTATGCCGAAGCCGGGTGCGATCTGACGATTTCCGACTGCGGGGAGGGCGGATCCATCACCCGTGCAAGCGGCCCTGCTGTCTACATCAAAAGCGGCGGCACCGTCCGGCTGGTCAGCGGGACGCTGAACAGCACCGGAGGATCCAATAACGAATATAATGTGTACGTTTCTGTCGGCGGAACATTTGTGATGCTTGGCGGAACGGTGACCGCCCCGAAGCAGCGAGGCGTGTATATCTCCGGTACGGCGGTGATCTCCGGTGGAACGATCTCCTCGGGCGCTGACGCGATTTGGCTCTCGAAAGGACCGCTCACCCTCTCCGGCTCCCCCATTCTCTCTAGCGGTGATGAAAAAGATGATGCCGACATCTCAATGGGCAAAGGAGCGCTCATCACTCTGGAGGACTTTACCGGCGCGCCGGACGGGCCCTACACGGTGCGCACCAGCGCCACCGACTTTTGCCAATTTGCCGAAGGCGCTGTCAGCGGAGACGTCAGCTCCTTCACAGCTAAAAACCCCGGCTATATGGTGGAGTACCGGGATGGCCAGCTCTGGTTCGGGGCGCACGAACACCAGTGGGATGAGGGCTGGACGACGAGAAACAGCATTGGCACGCCTGTCTGGGCGCGGGGACCTGCGACGAGGAAAAGCACGAGGCGGCCAATCACACCGCCGGAGACGCGTGGCTGAGCGACGCCGCCACCGACCAGCACTACAAAAAGTGCCCGGACTGCGGCGCGGAGTACAGCCGCGATGCCCACGACTGGGCAGCGGGCACACCTGAGAACGGAACGCGCGTCGACACCTGCGAGACGTGCGGCGCCAAGCGCACGGTGACCCTCTACGGCGTCTCCGGCAAGGTCACGGCGGACGGAGCGCCCGTCGTCGGCGCCAGTGTGACGCTCATGCAGGGCAAAAAAGAGGTTGCATCAGTTACTGCCGATACAAACGGCGCGTATTCCTTCCCCGGTGTGGCCCCCGGCGTCTACAACGTGGTCGCCACCTCCGCTGACGGAAAGGCCGTGACCATTCTGGTGACTGTCTCCGGCTCCGACTTGCCGAATCAGGACCTGGTGTTCCCCCGGAGCGATGTGGGTACCAAAGTCATACTGTCCATCGGTTATGGCAGTTCTGCTACTTCCTCCGATATTCCCGGCATTGTGGTGGACGGACTGAACGAGGAGGCCGCCGTACAGGCGGAGAGCGATTCCTCCCCCTTCACGTTAACCTTGACGGATTGGTATTACGGCAAATCTGATCCAAGCTCACCCATTGAACTCAGTACTGCTATCTATGAAGAGTTCACCGCCGCGGAGAAATTAGATGTGGACCTTCAAATTCACGATTTCAAAGTGCAAAAAATAGACAGCAGCGGCGGGATCATCGACATCAATGAGACCAGCAGCGTCCTGACCATTATCATCCCCTACTCCGTGGGCGGCAGGACCAACGTGGCCGTCCGTAGGTATCACAACGAGGTCCAGGCCCTTGAAAAGCTCTCCTCCAAGCCCTCCCAGCCGGAGGACGGGACCTTCTGGGCCGACGCAGAGCACAACCTTATCTATATCTACGCCAACAAATTCTCCGCCTATATCATTAGCTCCACCAACGGCAACAACGTGCGTGAGAAAAATCCCGCTTCTTCCCCGGAGCCGGGCTCCGGCGCGTCCCAGCCGCCCCTGTCGCTCCTCTACTCCGTGGAGATCCGGGAGAATAGAAACGGCGGCGTCTCCGTCCGGCATGACCGGGTGCTCCCGGGGACCCGGGTCACCCTCACCGTCACCCCCAGGGAGGGCTACGAGGCCCTGCCCCCCACCGTCACCGACAGCCGGGGCCGGAGCGTGGAGGTCAAGCGCGCCGGGAGCGGGACCTACACCTTCGTCATGCCCTTCTCCGACGTCACCGTGGAGGGACAGTTCAACTGCGCCCGGGGCGAGCTCTGCCCCCTGCGGCCCTTCAAGGATACGGACATGACGGCCTGGTACCACGACGGCGTCCATTTCTGCGTGGAGCGGGAGCTGATGGTGGGCGTCGCCCCCGACGCCTTCTCCCCCAACACCGGCACCACCCGGGCTATGCTGGTGTCCGTCCTCTACTGTCTGGACGGGGAGCCCGCCGTCACCGGCTCCAGCGGCTTTGCCGATGTCCCGGCTGGGCTCTGGTATTCCGACGCCGTGACCTGGGCGGCGGCCAATAAGATCGTCATGGGCTACACCGACACGTCGTTCGGCCCCGACGACCCCCTGACCCGGGAGCAGCTGGCGGCGTTCCTGTACCGCTACGCGGCATACAAGGGCTATGACGTCACCGGCAGGGCGAACCTCGCCGTCTTCACCGACAGCGGCTCCGTCAGCGCCTGGGCGGCGGACAATGTGGCCTGGGCCGTCCGCCAGGGCCTCATCGCCGGCCTCGACCCCTCCACCCTCGCCCCCACCGCCGGCGCCACCCGCGCCATGATGGCCGCCATCCTCCAGCGCTTTTGCGATAAGTACGAAAAATAAGCCCCCGACGCCCGCCAGATAGCGGGCGTCGCCTTGTTTTTGCCCCCCGCCCCGAACAACGCCGTACGGGCGGCTGCCCACAGCCGCCCATTTCCCGCCGTAGGGGCCGCCTCTCTTGGCGGCCCGTTCTCCGTTTTTCCGGGCCAGCCCCGATAAAAGGTTTGCGGCTTCGCCGCATATTAAACTATTCGCCGCAATCTTTTGCGGCGAATACCTTTTCCGGGGATGACACGTTCATTTGTGGGTGAGATGTAAATCGAAAGACGGGCCGCCGGGGACGGCGGCCCCTACGGCGTATTATTGGGTTATTGCGTTTGACGGAGGCGTATACGTATCGGAGGAACGGGCCGGCACGGTGCACCCAAGGGCATTCCCTTCGGTCATCCGGCCCTTACGGGGACGTTGCGGGATAATGACGGCGCTTTTAAAACGCCGTACGGGCGGCTGCCCACAGCCGCCCATCCCCCCGATAATATCCAAGAAATTCTGAA
>CANQZF010000145.1 GCA_947628265.1 uncultured Oscillospiraceae bacterium | reverse complement strand
CCAGCGCCTCCGCCTCTATCAAAAGCCCCGTGCGCAGGGGATTGAAGATGACGTCCATGACCCCCTCTAAGCGCGGGAACGCCCGGAGAGAGAGGGGCGCGGCGGGGCAGTTCGGGTACATGCCCACCGGGGTGGTGTTGATGAGCACCTGGGCGTCGGCGTTGCGCTCTAAGTTATCGTAATTATTCTCCCCGGAGCGGGAAATGACCACAACTTCGCGGGCGCCCAACGCCTTGGCGGCGGCCACGGCGGTGTGGGAGGTCCCCCCGGAGCCCAAAATCACCGCCTTTTTCCCGGCAAGGTCGATCCCCGCCCGCCGGAGGGCGTACATGAGCCCGTAGATGTCCGTGTTGTACCCGTAGAGCCGCCCGCCCCGGTTGACAATGGTGTTGATGGCACCGATCTCCCGAGCGGCGGGGTCAACGACATCCACGTACTTGAAGACCTCCCGCTTGTAGGGGATGGTGACGTTGACGGCCCCCAGGTCGGGACGCCTGAGAAAGCCCTCCAGCTCCGTGGGCTTGAGCTCATAGAGATTATACCCCTTGCACCCGAAGGCGGCGTGTATCTGGGGCGACCAGCTGTGGCCCAGCTTTTCCCCGATAAGTCCGAATACCCGGTACATCCCTTATATCTCCTGATAATTACCCAGGTATCTGAGGGACCGGCAGGAGTGCTCCAGGCTCTCCAGCATGTCCACCACCTTGGGGTCCCGGACGCTGGCTTCGATCTCAAAGAAGAACAAAAACTCAAAGTCGTGGCCCACCATGGGGCAGGACTCCAGCTTTATAAGGTTCAGCTCCAAAGCGGAAATGTGGCTCGCAGGAGAGCACCAGGGTGATGCGGTTGGCCCCGGGGTAGACTACGGGCTTTTTGGTGATACAGATAAAGCGGGTGTAGTTGTTGTCGGAGTTCTGGATATGCCCGCAGCTGAGGGCCGTGAGGCCGTAGAGCTCGGCGCAGTTGGAGCTGGAGATGGCCGCCACGCCCGGATCTTTGGACTCGGCCACGAATTTTGCCGCCATGGCGGTGTTGTCGCACTTTTCAATCTCCACCTTGTCGCCAAGGGATTTCAAAAACTCGCTGCACTGGCCCAGGGCCTGTTCGTGGGAGAGAATTTTTTTCACGTCCGCGAGCTTTGTCCCCGGCTTTACCAGCAGCTCGTGGGAGATACAAAGCCGCTCGGAGCGGACGATGCTGACGTTCTTCACCTGGAGAAGGTCGTAGACCGCCCTCACAGACCCGTTGGAGCTGTTTTCAATGGGCAGGATGCCAAAGGTGCAAAGGCCGCTCTCCACCGCGTCGAATACGGCCTCAAAGTTTTTAAAATAGATGATATTGCCCCGGGGGAACATGCGGTCCGCCGCCATCTGGCTGTACGCGCCCTCCACGCCCTGACAGGCGATGAGGCCCCCCTCCGGGAAGAGCCCCGGGTCCTCCGCAAGGGAATTTTCGATGAAGGAGCGGACATTGGAGCCGGTGGTCAGGTACTTGCGCTGATAGGTGCGGCTCAGCTCAAAGATGGTGGAAAAGAGCCGGTGGGAGTAGAGGTCGAATTCCCCGGAGTTCTCCTGGGCCCAGCGCAAAATCTCCCGCTCCCGGGCCTTATTGAGGATGGGCAGACCCTCCCGGGCCTTGACTTCGGCCACCTCCCGGGAGAGGCCCATGCGCTCCAAAAAGAGCTTCAAGAGCTCGTCGTCAATTTTGTCTATCTTCCCGCGAATTTCAGAAAGCTCCATGGTCGTTTTCCTCCAAAAGTATGTCTAAAATTGTAAAGGCGGTGACGGCCTCCACCACCGGGACGGCCCGGAGAGCCACGCAGGGGTCGTGGCGGCCCTTGATGACGAGCTCCTCCGGCTCCATGGTGGAGAGGCGCACACTGCGTTGTGGCTGGGAGATGGAGGGGGTGGGCTTCATGGCGCACCGGAGGACCACCGGCATCCCGGTGGTGATGCCGCCGATGATGCCCCCGGCGTCATTTTTCGCTGTTCTGAGTCGGCCATTTTCCACGATGTAGGGGTCGTTATGCTCACTTCCCCGCATTTTTGCGGCGGCAAAGCCCGCGCCGAACTCCACGCCCTTCACCGCCGGGATGCCGAAGAGCGCGGCGGCCAGGCGGTTCTCTATTCCGTCGAACATGGGCGAGCCGATCCCGGCGGGAAGCCCGATGGCGGCGCACTCGATGACCCCGCCCACGCTGTCCGCCTCCGCCCGGGCCTGCTCAATTTCGTC
Source organism: uncultured Oscillospiraceae bacterium (assembly GCA_947628265.1). Classification (GTDB taxonomy): domain Bacteria; phylum Bacillota; class Clostridia; order Oscillospirales; family Oscillospiraceae; genus RUG626. The sequence continues at coordinate 2,668 of CANQZF010000145.1, read as the reverse complement.
CTCCATCCGCGCCCCGGCGGCGTCGCTGAGGACCGGCAGGGGCTTTCGGGCCACGCCGTCAAAAAGCTCCCGGGTGGGGAGAAGGGGGAAGGGCTCGTCCGAGGCCCCGCCGACGCAGAGTAAATGCGCCCCCACGAAAATGCCCCTCCGGGAGAGAAGCTGCTTTGCGATGCCCCCGGCGATACATAAAGGAGCGGTGAGCCGCCCGGAAAAATGCCCGGAGCCCCGCATGTCCACCGCCTCGCCATACCGCATCCTGGCGGTGTAGTCGGCGTGGGAGGGCCGGGGAACGTCGGCGAGATTTACGTAGTCGCCGCTGCGGACGTCGGTATTTTCAATGACGGCGCAAAGGGGCGAGCCGGCGGTGACACCGTCCATGAGCCCAGAGAGGATGACGGGCCTGTCCGCCTCCTTTCGCTTGGTGGCCAGAGCCCCGCCGGGGGCGCGGCGGGACATGAAGGTATAAAGCGCCTCCTCGTCGATGGCCTCCCCTGCGGGGAGCCCGTCGATGACCACACCGATGGCCCTGCCGTGGGACTGACCGAAGACGGAGATTTTCAGCTTATGACCAATATCAGAGGACATCCGCGATCCCTCCCAGCCGTCTAAAATCATCAAAAAATCCGGGGTAAGATTTGTTCACGGCATCCGCGCCCAATATGGTGACGGGCCCCTGGGCCCGTGTGGCCAAAATGGCCGCCGCCATGACGATGCGGTGGTCGCCCGCGCCGTCCACAGTGCCGGAGCGCAGCTCCTTTGTGCCACGGACCGCCAGGAAATCCGCGCCCTCCGCGCACTCCACGCCGAAGGCCCGGAGCATGGCGGCGGTGGAGGCAATGCGGTCCGACTCCTTCATCCGCAGCCGCGCGGCGTTGACAAAGCGGGTCTCGCCCTCTTTTGCCGCCGCCATCACCGAAAGCGGTGGGAGAAGATCGGGAATTTGGGACAGGTCCACGGTATCGGGCAGAGCCTCGCTGTACGCCGCCGCGATCTTGTCCCCCTGGGGGGAGGCGGGGTCCAGACCCAAAACCTCCAGCGGGTGGCCCAGGCAGAGGGCCGCGTACCAGAAGGCCGCCTGGGACCAGTCGGCCTCCACGGTGTAGTCCGTGGGGACGTATTTCTGATTTCCCGGCACGGTAAAGCGCTGAAAGCCCTGATTTTTCACGGCGACCCCGTATTTGCAGAGGACCTCCAGCGTCATGGTGACATACTCCCGGCTCTGGAGGGGCGAGGTGATGACGATTTCGGAATTTCCCGCAAGCAGCGGCAGGGCGAAGAGAAGACCCGTGACGAACTGGCTGGACACGTCCCCGGGGAGCTCATAGTGCCCCGGCGTCAGCGTGCCCGTGACCGTCAGCTCCTGGCCGCTTTTTTCAAAGTGGATGCTCTTTTTTCGAAAGATGTCGAAATACGGCTCCATGGGCCGCTCCATGAGCCGCCCCCGGCCCGTGAGCCGCGCCCCGCCCCGCAAAATGAGGGAGAGGGGGATGAGAAAGCGGAGAGTAGAGCCGGACTCGCCGCAGTCGAGGCACGGAAAGCCGTTTTCAATGTCAAAAAGCGCCTCCATGCACCGCCGTGTGGCCTCAATGTCCTGGGAGGAGGCCAGATTTGCGATCCTGTCCACGCTCCCCGCCAAAAAGGCCGCCATCAGCGCCCGGTGGGAGAGGGACTTGGAGGGCGGCGGCGTGACTTCACCCGTAAGGGGGTGGGGCGTTACGCGTATGTCCATACCTACCTCCCCTGGAGCTTTGAAAGGATCTCCAGCACGTCCGCGCGGGGGAGCTTCAGCGGGCAGACCACGCCGATCTTCTCAAGGAGGATGAGGGTCACGCTGTCCCCGGCGCTCTTTTTGTCGATGCCAATGGCCTTTTCCATGTGCTCAAAGCCGCACTGGATGTGGGTGGGAAGGCCCAGCGGGGCGAGAACGGCCTCGATTTTCCCCGGTACATCGGCGTCGGTGACCGAAAGCTCCACGCCAAGGTTTGCCGCCGCCACCATCCCCGCCGCCACCGCCTCGCCGTGGCTCCAGAGGGTGTAATTCCCCGCGAGCTCATAGGCGTGGCCCAGGGTGTGGCCGAAATTGAGGATCATCCGAAGGCCCGTGTCGTGCTCGTCCTCGTTTACCACCTTGCGCTTTATGTCGCAGCAGGTGCGGAGAATGTGGGCGATGTCCCTCATCAGCGCGTCCCTTGTGGGGCGGGCCGCCAGGAAGTCAAAAAACTCCGCGTCCCAGATGCACCCGTATTTGACGACCTCCGCCATGCCGGACATGAAAACGTGGTCGGGCAAAGTCTTCAGCGTCTCCGGGTCCATGAGGACGAGGCTGGGCTGGTAAAAGGTCCCGGCCAGGTTTTTCCCGGCGGCCAGGTCGACAGCCGTCTTGCCCCCCACGGAGGAGTCCACCTGAGAGAGAAGCGTGGTGGGAATTTGCACCAGCCCCACGCCCCGGAGAACGGTGGAGGCGGCAAAGCCCGCCAGATCCCCCACCACGCCGCCGCCGAGAGCCGCCACCGCGTCGGTGCGGGTGATGCCGTGGGCGGCCATCCACTCCCAGAGGGCCGTCAGCTCCCCGGCGCACTTGGAGGTCTCCCCGGCGGGAATGACCTTGGTGTGGACCTCAAAGCCGTGCGTCTCCAGCGACGCCACCAGCCTGGGCCCGTAGAGGGGG
>CANQZF010000144.1 GCA_947628265.1 uncultured Oscillospiraceae bacterium | reverse complement strand
GACGAGGTTCGTCCACTTCTCGCCGTCATAGTCCCCGGCCCGGCCCGCCATGGCGTTGGTGTCCACATAGACGGGGTACACCGGGTCGCAGACCGCCACCACATTGTCAACAGAGAAGAGGTCGCCGATGTTTCCGCAGTCGGACTTGGCCCCGTCGGAGACGAAGATCTCGTCGTCGGCGATGTCCACGCCGCCCTTTTTGTAGGCGTCCCGGATGGCGAACCTCAAAAAATCGTAGGCCCCGTTTGTCTCCTCGCAGTAGCCCCGGAAGGTCTCGGCCCGGCCCATCTCCTCCGTGGCCTTTTGCATGGCCTCGATGACCGCCGGAGCCAGGGGGCGGGTGACGTCGCCGATGCCCATGCGGATGATGGGCATGGGGGGACGGGTGGCCTCAAACGCCCGGGTCCTGCGCCCGATCTCCGGGAACAGGTAGCCCCCGGGGAGCTTTTGGAAGTTTTTGTTCACATGAACCATCTTTGCAGCCCCTTTTATGCCATTTTAATTATGATTATATGCCCGGAACGGCCCCTTGTCAACGCTGTGTTAAGCCCAAAAACCACCCAAATTGCGCCGCCGGTTTGTTCACCTATCCAAAAGGTCCGGAGAGGGCCGAAAATGCCTTGACAGGCGTGTCTTTTTTAGTGTATGATACGGTTACAATATTCCAATATCAAGATCCACAACGGTGCGGGTCTGCCATGGGGCGGATCCGCGCTATTCTTTTTTTGGAGGGAACGATATGTGCTCGATCATCGGCTTTCAGCGCCGCTCCATACCGCTGGAGCTGGCCATGCGCGGCTTTGAGGAGACCATTTCCCGTGGGCCCGATATGTCCCGCTTCGTGGAGGCGGGGGAGGGGTGGCTGGGCTTTCACCGCCTTGCCATCATGGGCCTGACGCCGGAGGGGATGCAGCCCTTTGAGCTCGACGGCAACATGGTGGTTTGCAACGGGGAGCTCTACGGCTTCCGCCAGGCGCGGCGCAGGATCGGGAAGAAATACGACTTTCGCTCGGACTCCGACTGCGAGATCATCCTGCCCCTCTACCGGGAGCTGGGCCTGTGGCTCTTCGAGCGGCTGGACGCGGAGTTCGCCATGATCATCTACGATAAGAAGCTGGGGCTGGTGGCGGCCCGTGACCCCATCGGGATACGGCCCCTCTACTACGGCTATCTTACGGACGGCTCCATCGTCTTCGCCAGCGAGCCCAAGAACCTGACGGCCTTTTGCGAGAAGGTCACGCCCTTCCCGCCGGGACACTACTGGGTCGGGGGGAAGTTCGTCCGCTACTGCGACATCGCGGCGGTGGAGGGGCCCTACATCCAGAGTTCCCTCTACCAGATCTGCGCCGGCATCCGCAGCCGCCTCATCGCCGCCGTGGAAAAGCGCCTGGACTCCGACTCCCCCGTGGGCTTCCTCCTGTCCGGGGGGCTGGACTCCAGCCTTGTGTGCGCCATCGCCGCCAAAATTCTGGGCCGGCAGATCCGCACCTTCGCCATCGGCATGGAGCAGGACGCCATCGACCTTAAGTACGCCCGGGAGGCCGCCCGGTACATCGGCGCGGACCACACCGAGGTCTACATGACGCCGGAGGAGGTGATCGGGAGCCTCGATGAGGTGATACGCGCTCTCGGGACCTGGGACATCACCACCGTGCGGGCCAGCATGGGGATGTATCTTGTCTGCAAGGCGATCCACGAGACCACCGACATCCGGGTGCTGCTGACGGGGGAAATCTCCGACGAGCTCTTCGGGTATAAGTATACCGACTTCGCCCCCTCGGCGGAGGAATTTCAGCGCGAGGCCGAAAAGCGGGTGCGGGAGCTCCATATGTACGACGTCCTCCGGGCCGACCGGTGCATCTCCGTAAACTCCCTGGAGGCCCGGGTGCCCTTCGGGGACCTGAGCTTCGTGAAGTACGTGATGAGCGTGGACCCGGAGCTGAAGATGAACCGCTACGGCATGGGGAAGTACCTTTTGCGCAAGGCCTTCGAGGCGGACGCCATCCTCCCGGAGAGCATCCTCTGGCGGCAGAAGGCGGCCTTCTCCGACGCCGTGGGCCACTCCATGGTGGACGACCTCAAAGCCCACGCCGAGAAGGTCTACTCCGACGCGGAGTTTGAGAAGAGGCGCGAAAAATACCCCTACCGCACCCCCTTCACCAAGGAGAGCCTACTTTACCGGGAGATCTTCGAAAAATATTACCCCGGTCAGGCGGAGATGATCGCGGACTACTGGATGCCCAACAAGACCTGGCCCGGCTGCCAGGTAAACGACCCCAGCGCCCGCGTCCTCTCCAACTACGGCGACAGCGGGAAATAATTATTTGAAGGCGCGGCGAAAACAGAAAAGGGCCGCCAAAAGAGGCGGCCCCTACGGTCCTGTGTCATTAAGTTAGGGAGAGCAATGCGGGCGGCCCCCGCCCGTCCCTCCTCCTTGCCCCTCCCTCCGGGAGGGAGCAGGGGGTGGGAGTTTAATGAGCGGCTCCGCCGCAACCTCTCCGCCGCCGCCCCATGCTTTCGCATCAGCGCCTCAAATTCCTCCATACCGTCACCCCCTTTTTGTTCATCTTTGAAACCGGCTTCACCAATATAGACGCGAAAGGCCGGGGATAGGTTCATTTTGCTGTCGGAAAACAGGATAAGCCGTTGAAATTTCCCTAAAATCTGCTACAATAGAAGAAAACATGGCAGACAGCGAGTGAACAGAAGTGCGGACGATTGGAAAAATCGATATTGAAATATATAAACGCGTAACGCCGGACATCACCACGGATGAGGTAATACTCACTGAGGAACGGATAGAGCATATCAGGGAGAGACATCCCGGAGATTACGACAGATTTTGTTCGTACCTTCCGCAAATCGTCTCCGAGCCGGACTACATACTTGCGGACAAGCGGCCCCACACGGCGATGGTACTGAAGGCAATCGATGAAAACGGCGAGAAATTCCGATTGGCCTTACGGCTCGTTACTCCGGAAGATGAGCAGGAGTTTAAGAATTCTATCCTGACCTTTATGAAGATCCGCGAAAAAGAATGGAACCGGCTTATCCATAACAAAGTTATTCTTTACAAAAAAGAATAGGCATGCTATAATAAACGTAGGATAAAGTAGGACTTTGAGGTGGTAGATTTCGTACCGACCACACGCCGATGGTATGACAGGGGAGACCCGAGAGACGCAGGAGCTTGGTACGCCTGCCAAAGTCCGACTGGGAGGGCCGCTTGAGTGGCGGCCCTCTTTCCTTTGCCCGCCGCTTCGCGAGGGTCGATGGGGGAGCTTATTATGAGAAAAATATACTTCTATTTCAGGGACATGACTGCGGGGAGCGTGGTGCTGAAGAGCTTTTTTGAGGCGGTGCCGGTGGTCGTGCTTGTGGGGATCGTGTACGTCCTCTTTAGAGCGCGGAGGCTGAAAAAGAGAGGCGAGGGCGTCGCGTGGGGCGCGGAGCTCATGCGGCTGCTGTTTGTCTGCTATCTTACGGGGCTTATTTGCCTGGTCCTCCTGCCCTCCAATCTATTGGGGGATCTCTATGACGGCATTTTCCTGGGCCGGTGGGGACAACTGGGGCCCTTTTTCCGCAAAGGCGATGTGAGCTTGAACTCCGTGCTCCTCCGGTGGCTCAGGGGGGAGTACGCGCTGGGTGGATGGATAACAGAAATGCTTGTGTACAACGTCGCCATGTTCATCCCCTTCGGCTTTTTCCTGCCCTTCCTCTCGGAAAAGCTCCATGGAAAACGGGCGTTCCTGGTGGCCGCCCTGTTCCCCCTGGCGGTGGAGCTTCTTCAGCCCATTTTCGGCAGGAGCTTTGACATCGACGATCTGATCTGCAACTTTATAGGCGCCTCCCTGGGCCTACTCCTGGCGCTGGGGATCCGGAAACTGACGGCGCGGCGCGGGCAGGGCGCGCAATGATCGATACATTATAAATCGTAAATATAAAAATCCCCGCCGCAGCCGTTTTGAAAGCTGCGGCGGGGATCGTGTTTATCTCTCCTCGATGGGTATGTACGTCTGCCTGGTGGCGGCGGAGCGGTAGGCGGGGCGCATGATGCGGCCGGAGGTGATGAGCTCCTCCAGGCGGTGGGCGCACCAGCCGGAGATGCGGCTGACGGCGAAAAGCGGGGTGTACAGGTCCTCCGGGATGCCCAGCATCTTGTAGACGATGCCGGAGTAGAGGTCCACGTTTGCCGGGATGGGCATGGTCTTGCCCTTGCGCTCCATGAGCTTGGGGATGCCCAGGCGCTCCACCCGTTCGGCGATCAGGTACTCGTCGCTGTAGCCCTTGACATCTGCCATCTCCCCGATGAGCTCCTTTAAGATCTGGGCGCGGGGGTCGGAGACGGTGTAGACCGCGTGGCCCAGGCCGTAGATCTTGCCGGAGCGGTCATTGGCCTCCCCATCCAAAATCTTGTCGAGATACGCCCCCACCTCCCCGTCGTCCTTGGGGTCCCGGACGTGCTCTAAAATGTCGGCGATCATGTGCATCACGGCCTCGTTGGCACCGCCGTGGAGGGGTCCTTTCAAAGAGCTGATGGCGGAGGCGATGGCCCCGTAGGTGTCCGCCCCGGTGGAAGTGACGGCCCGGCATACGAAGGTGGAGTTGTTGCCGCCGGAGTGCTCCGCGTGGAGCATCAAAAGGGCGTCCAGGAGCTTGGCCTCCTTGTCGGTGTAGCTCTTGTCCCGGCGGGCCAGGCGCAGGAAGTTCTCCGCCAGTGTCAGGTCCGCCTTGGGGTTGTGGATATAGAGGGATGCGCCGTCGTAGTAGTGGCGCTTCATGGCGTAGGTCTGGGCCACGATGGTGGGGAACCGGGCGATGAGCTCGATGGACTGCCGGAGGACGTTGGTGACCGAGGTGTCGTCCGGGTTGTCGTCGTAGCCGTAGAGGGACAGCACCGCCCTCGAGAGGGCGTTCATGATGTTGGGGCTGGGGCGCTTCATCAGCTCGTTTTCAAAAAACCCGTCGGGCAGGGCCTTGGCGGCGGAGAGGATCTTCACGAACCT
>CANQZF010000143.1 GCA_947628265.1 uncultured Oscillospiraceae bacterium | reverse complement strand
CCCTCGGCCTTGATGGTGGCGTCCACCTCCCGGCGGGCCTTCTCCACCATCTCCTCGATGCGGGTGGGGTGGATGCGCCCGTCCTGGATGAGCTTCTCCAGGGCAAGGCGGGCGATCTCCCGGCGCACGGGATCGAAGCAGGAGACGGTGATGGCCTCCGGCGTGTCGTCGATGATGAGGTCGACGCCTGTGAGGTTTTCAATGGAGCGGATGTTCCGCCCCTCGCGGCCTATGATGCGGCCCTTCATCTCGTCATTGGGCAGGGGAACCACACTGACGGTGGCTTCGGCCGCGTGGTCGGCGGCGCAGCGCTGAATGGCAAGGGTGATGATCTCCCGGGCCTTCTCGTCGGCCTCCTCCTTGTAATGGGCCTCGATCTCCTTGATTTTTAAAGCGGCCTCGTGGGTGCACTCGGACTCCACGTTCTTGATGAGGTAGCTCTTGGCCTCCTCCACGGTGTAGCCGGAGATCTTCTCCAGCATCTCCAGCTGGCTCTTCTTGACTAAGGCAACTTCTTCCCGGGCGGCGTCCAGGTCGTTGAGCTTCTTCTGGGCCTGTTCGTTCTTGCGCTCCAGGGCCTCGTTTTTCTTATCTAAGGTCTCCTCTTTCTGCTGGAGCCTCCGCTCCTGCTTGGAAAGCTCTGCCCGGCGCTCCTTGACCTCGCGCTCGTACTCGGCCCGGTCCCGGTGGATCTCCTCCTTGGCCTCCAAAAGCGCCTCGCGCTTCTTGCTTTCGGCGCTCTTGATGGCGTCGTTGATGATCTGCTTTGCCTGTTCCTCGGCGTCCACTATGGTCTTAGCGTCGCGCTTGGCCTTGGCGCGGTAGAGGGCCACAACGAGCCCCGCGCCCACGGCAAGGGCGACGATCGCGGTGATCACGTAATAATACCACATGCCGGTAAAATACACCTCCCTATAAAAATTGTAAGTATGTTATTCATTCCGAAATACCCCTAAATACCCCCACAAGCGGAAGGGTATAAATTTCGAAAAAATACCATCCTCTATTTTAATCCCCAATTTACATAATGTCAAGGCATTTCCCGCTGAAAATAACGACATACTACTATATATGGAATATCCCGCCCGGAGATGGGGCGAAAATAGCTATTGATATTTTTTTGAAAACCGTTTATAATGAGTGGTACGTTACGGCGCGGGGCCGAGCCGCGATAGTCGGGGAGACAGCGGTGCCCTGTGACCCGCAAGCCGCTACAGCGGGGATGAATTCCTGCCCCCGGTTTTGCGATGTGCCGCCAGCCGCACGGTACCGGCGTTGATGGGCCGGTCTCGCGCAACGCAGGAGCGTGAACCATGTCAGGCGGGGAACCGAGCAGCATTAAGCGCAAACCCGCGTGTGCCGCGAGGGAGCCGGTCCTGAGTCGTGGCCGTGTGTTCCGGGTATATCGTATTTGCCAAAGGCAGGTTCGCGGCTCTGCCATGCGCCGTAACAAAAAGGCCCGGTCAAAACCGGGCCTTTTGAGTATTTGGGTCTTTGGACGTTGGACTGGACATTGGAGGGGCGTATGTATCAGGCGCTGTACAGAAAATACAGGCCCAGGCGGTTTGAGGACGTGGTGGGGCAGGAGCACATAACGGGAACGCTGCGCCGCCAGGTGGCTGCGGGGCGGACCTCCCACGCCTACCTCTTCGTGGGGACGCGCGGGACCGGCAAGACCACCTGCGCCAAGATCCTCTCCCGGGCGCTAAACTGCCTCCACCCGGTGGACGGCGACCCCTGCAACCAGTGCGAGGCGTGCCGGGGCATCGAGTCCGGGGCCATATTGGACGTGGTGGAGATCGACGCCGCCTCCAACAACGGCGTGGACAACATCCGGGCCATCCGGGACGAGGCCGTCTACACCCCCGCCGAGGTCCGAAAGCGGGTCTACATCATCGACGAGGTCCACATGCTCTCCACCTCCGCCTTCAACGCGCTGTTGAAGATTTTGGAGGAGCCGCCGGAGCACCTGGTCTTTATCCTGGCCACCACGGAGCTTAATAAGGTCCCGGCCACCATCCTCTCCCGGTGCCAGCACTTCTCCTTCCGCCGCATCGCGCCGGAGGACATCGCCAAAAGGCTCCTCTACGTGGCCTCTCAGGAGGGCTTCACCCTGACCGAGGGGGCGGCGGCGCTCCTCTCCCGCCTTGCCGACGGGTCCATGCGGGACGCCCTCTCCCTTCTCGATCAGTGCGCGGCCTCCGACACGGTGGACGAGGCGGCGGTGATGGCCTCCGTGGGCCTCATGGGGACGGAAAACACCGTGCGGCTCTGGCAAGCGCTGACCCGGGACGACCTCTCCGGGGCGCTGGCCCTCTTTGATAAGCTCTACTACGGCGGCGCGGAGAGCGTCTCCGTTTTGAACGATCTCTTGTCCCTCCTCCGGGATATGCTGGTGATCCGGGTGGCCCCGGAGGGCGGGAAGGCCATGCTCACCGGGGCCTTTGACGCCGGGAGGCTCACGGAGCTCTCCGCCGGGGTGGACACCGGGCGGCTTTTGGCGGCGGCGGAGGCCCTGCAGGAGGCCGCCGACACCATGCGGGACGCCCGGGACAAGCGGGTGAAGACGGAGCTGACCCTCATGAAGCTGGCGGGGACCCTGGCGGGGTCCTACCGCGCCCCGGCGGCCTACGCCCCGGCGGAGGCCCCTCAAACCGCCCCCAAGGCCCCGGAGATTGCGGCCAGGGCCCCGGAAAAGCCCCAAAAGCCCGCCTATGAGGCCCCGCCCGTGGAGGATATGGACGCCCCGCCCCCCTGGGAGGACGCGGACATCCCCCCGGAGCCGGAGGAATACACGCCGGAGCCCGTAAGGCCGGAGCCCCGGCCCCAAAGCCAAGCCCCCGCCGCGCCGGAGCCCCGGAGGGCCGATCCCGCCCCCGCGCCTACGGAGGACACGGGCTGGTGGGGGAGCGTCTTGAAGCGCTGCGAGCAGAGCCTGGAGGGGGGCGGCTACACCTTTTTGGCAAACCCGGACAACGTCTCCCCGGAGCTTCTGGGGCAGGACCTGGTGCTCCACGCCAAAAACGCCTTCGTGCGGATGATGGTGGACACCTCCCAGGTGAAGGCCGCCGTGACGAAAGCGGTCCTGGAGGTGCTGGGCCACGGCGTCAACGTGGCGGTGGCCGTGGGGATGCCGGACAAGGCCGCCCCGGCAAAGGACTCCCTGGATGAGCTTGCGAAATTCGACGGGATCGTAAAATTTAAATGAGGCTGGCTTGAAAGGCCGCGAAGCGGCCTTTCAATGCCAATTTGGATGCGTGCGGGAAATTATTCTGAATTCTGCGGAATTCAGAATAAATTTCCCTGCTGTCGCCCTGCGCGCACGGCCCGAAGGGCCGCACACTTGGGCGACAAAAGGGATTTTTTGCGAGGCACATGTCCTCGCAAAAAATATTGAATTTGAGTTTTTTGAAAACTGAAATCTTAATAAATCAGGAGGTACACAGTATGGCAAAGGGCGGATTTCCCGGGGGGCGGATGCCCGGCGGGATGAATATGAACATGCTGAAACAGGCCCAGCGGATGCAGCAGGAGATGCTCCGCCAGCAGCAGGAGATCGAGGAGCGGGAGTTCTCCGCCTCCGCCGGCGGCGGCATGGTGACCGCCACCGTCAACGGCAAAAAGGAGCTCACTAAGCTGGAGCTGGACCCCGACGCCGTCATCGACGCCGAGAGCCCCGAGGACGCGGAGATGCTCTCCGACGCCGTGATGGCCGCCGTCAACGAGGCCCTCTCCAAGGCAACCTCCGAGATGGCCGCCGCCATGGGGAAATTGACGGGAGGTTTGGGCTTTTAAAGCCTTCCGGCAATAGGACGCACATAAAAAATCCCTGAATTTCGCGAAATTCAGGGATTTTTCTTGTTTTTGGGGTTTACCGGGCAAACGCTTTGATCTCCTCCACGGCGGCGCGGAGGAGGGAGGCGGGGGAGTAGTCCCGGACGCCCACGATCACGTTGTTGCAGTGGTCGAAGGGGATGAGGACCCGGCGGGCGCGGCTTTGGGCCACGGCCAGGGCCATCTTCGGGGTGACCTCGCCGAGAAGGGAGTCGGCGATGACGATCCCCACGGGCCCCACGATGACGTCCGCCTCCCGGGAGGCCACCACCACGGAGTTCTCCCCCGTGGCGGCCTCGTGGGCCCCGGCCTTCAGCATGGCGGCGGTGGCGGCGGTGTTGGTGCCCACGGCGAGAATTCTGGCCTCCGGCAGCTCCTGGCGCAGGGCGGTCACCAGCTGTTTTCCGATGCCGCCCCCCTGGGCGTCGATCACAAGGACGGTCATAGGGTTTCCTCCGGGAAGGTTTTTTGTGTCACAGAAGGCTGCGGTAGAGTTCCTTGATCTCCTCAACGCTTGTCTCCCGGGGATTTCCGGGGCGGCACGCGTCGGCGTAGGCGGACTCGGCCAAAAAGTCAATGTCCTCCTCCTTCAAAATGCCCTTGAGGTCGGCGGGGATGCCCACGTCGGCGGAGAGCTTCTTCACGGCGGCGACGGTGGCCTTGGCCGCCAGGTGGTCGGTCATCATGTCAATGCCGGGGACGTGCATGGCCTTGCCGATGGCCCGATAGCGCTCCCCGGCCACCGGGGCGTTGTACTCAAGGCCGGTGGGGAGGATGATGGCGCACGCCACGCCGTGGGGCGTGTCGTAGAGGGCGGAGAGCCCGTGGGCCATGGAGTGGACGATGCCGAGGCCCACGTTACTGAAGCCCATTCCGGCGATATACTGCCCCAGCGCCATGCCCTCCCGCCCGTCGGGGTCGTTCTGGACGGCGGCCCGGAGGTTTTGGGAGATGAGGCGGATGGCCTCCAGGTGGAACATGTCGGAGATGGCGCAGTGTCCGGCGGTGATGTAGCCCTCGATGGCGTGGGTGAGGGCGTCCATGCCGGTGGCGGCGGTGAGGGACTTGGGCATTGTGCTCATCATATCCGGGTCCACCACGGCGATCTCGGGGATGTCGTTCACGTCCACGCAGACGAACTTGCGCTTTTTCTCCACGTCGGTGATGACGTAGTTGATGGTGACCTCGGCGGCGGTGCC
>CANQZF010000142.1 GCA_947628265.1 uncultured Oscillospiraceae bacterium | reverse complement strand
CCCGTCCCGGACCTCTTCGGCCTCACCGAGGCCACGGCTCTCTCCCGCCTGGAGGCCGAGGGGCTGACGGGGAAAGTGGTGGAGGAGTACGACGACACAAGTCCCAAGGGCCGCGTGTTCTTCCAGAACTACCTGAAGGACACCATGGTCCCCCTGGGGACCGAGGTGGAGTTCTTCATCTCCCTGGGCCCCGATCCCAACGCCGTGACGGAGCCGCCCCCCACGGAGGGCGACACCCCCACCGAGGGCGACACGCCCTCCAGCGAGGGCCCGGATACGCCCACACCCCCCGACCAGCCCGATGAACCGGGTCCCACGGACGGCGAGTTCGGCGGCGGCGAAGAGGGGATAGAGCCCAATGGCTGACGGCAGGATCCTCAAGGCCCTCAGCGGCTTTTACTACGTGGACCTGGGCGGCAGCGTCGTGCGGTGCAGGGCCCGGGGGCGGTTCCGCTACGATAAGCTGACCCCTTTAGTGGGGGACATGGTCTCCGTCACCTTGAGCGGGGACGAGGGCATCGTGGACGCCGTTCTGGAGCGGAAAAACGCCTTCACCCGTCCGCCGGTGGCCAATATCGACCAGATGGCGATCATCGCCGCCAACGTCATCCCGGTGACGGAGCCGTTCCTCATCGACCGGATGGCCGCCATTGCGGAGCACGCCGGGGCGGAGGCGCTGGTGGTCCTCAATAAGTGCGACCTCGACAGCGCCGACGAGCTCTATAAAATCTACTCCTCCTCCGGCTTTCGGGTTTTCCGCGTAAGCGCCCTCACAGGGGAGGGGATAGAGGAGTTGGCCCGGGCCCTCGCGGGCAAGCTCAGTGTCTTTACCGGCAACTCCGGCGTTGGAAAATCCAGCGTCCTCAACGCCCTGGACCGCTCCGCCGCCATCCCGGTGGGGGAGGTCAGCCAGAAGCTTGGCCGGGGCCGCCACACCACGAGACACGTGGAAATTTACCGCGCCGCCTTTGGGGCCATGATCGCCGACACGCCGGGCTTTTCTTCCTTCGACTTAGAGCGCATGGAGCTCACGGACCCGGAGGACCTCCAATACGCCTTCCACGAATTCGCGCCCTACCTGGGCCAGTGCCGCTTCACCGGCTGCGCCCACGTGAAGGAGGCCGGCTGCGCGGTGCTGGAGGCGGTGAAGGCCGGAAAAATTCAGCCCTCCCGCCACCAGAGCTACGCACGGCTCTACGAGCAGCTGAAATCCGTCAACGAGTGGGAGCGAAAACCCGTAAAATCTTAAATTTTTCTAATACATCGGAATGATTTTGCGTCATTCCGATGTTTTTTCTTGACAATTTATGCCGTTTGTGCAATTATATACGTTGGGTTGCGGAAAGAAGGTCGGCAGCTTGCGAAAAATTACTTTAAAACATTAATAATTTTGAAAGGAGGTAAGAAAATGTCCACTATAAATCGGAATTCAGTCTTTCGGCATAGCGAAGACATCGTTGTATGAGGCGATGATTTAGGCTAACGCCGGTCGTCGCCTCATCTTTTTTTCAAAAAAGAAAGGAATTGACCGGCATTGAACTTCATAAAGACTTTACATAAAAACGCGAAAAGCATCTTATGGCTCATCGGGTCCTACTGGAGGCATGGCAGGGGCGTGGTGCTCTTCGGGCTCTTCGCCAACGGCGTCATCTGGCCCTTGCGCGACATTCTCTCCGTCTACCTCCCGCAGATCGTTGTGAACGCCCTGGAGGACGGGCGGGGGATCGTGTACGTCATCGGCCTCATGGCCGCCATCCACCTGGTCGCCTACCTTGTGTACGTCACCCACGACATCCTCTGGGACTACGTGGAGCCGGTGGGGGGCGAGCGGGTGAAGCTGGCCTTAAAGCGGCAGGTCTACGACAAGGCGGAAAGGACCGACTACGCCTGTATCGACGACCCCAAGTTCTACGATAAGTACAAGTGGGCCATGGACAACTACGCCGACAAGGCCGGCGAGGCCGTCCAGATGCTGAATGAATTGGTGCGGGGAGTGGTGGCCATCTCGGCCCTGGCGGCCATCATCGCCACCGTGTCCCCCTGGGTGGTGTTGGTGGTGGCGGCCTACGGGGCCATCAGGATCTGCTTTCATCTTAAGTACAACAAGCTGGACCTGGAGCGGGACGAGAAGACGGTGAAGCACAACCGGAGGCTTGACTATATCCACAGGATCTTCTACATGAAGGACTACGCCTCCGACCTGCGCTCCACCCATCTGCCCCGCCGCGCCAGGGAGTACTACGACCGGTACGCCAGGGACAAGGTGGACGTCATGAGCGGCATCCAAAAGCGCTACATCGCCCTGGAGATGGCCCAGCGGGTCTTCAACGTGGCCGCCCAGTTTCTCACCATGCTCCTCATCGTCCTGTCCTTTTATAGGGGCGAAATTCAGAACGCCGCCATGCTCATCACTCTTTTCATGGCGGCCAACACCCTGGATATAGACCTCTGGGACATCCTGGACGTGGTGAAGGGCTTTGACAAGGTGGCCAATTACGGCGCGAAGGTCCGGGAGTTTTTCGACCTGCCCTCAAAAATCGAGGACATGGACGCCGCTCTGGACGCCCCGGAGGGGCCGTTCACCGTGGAGCTCCGGGATGTGTCCTTCCGCTACACCGACGCCGGGCCCTACATCCTGCGCCACCTGAATTTGACCATCCGGGCCGGCGAGAGGCTGGCGGTGGTGGGGGAGAACGGCGCGGGGAAATCCACCCTTGTGAAGCTCCTCCTGCGCCTTTACGACGTGACGGAGGGCGCGATATACGTTGACGGGGTGGATGTGCGGGACTACGACGTCCACAAGCTCCGGGAGCGCATTGGCGCGGCCTTTCAGGACACCAACGTCTACGCCATGACCTTCGGGGAGAACGTCACCCTTGCCCACGAGGCCGGCGGGGAGGCGCTGTCCCAAATCGTGGATAAGCTGGCGCTCCGGGGCGTTCTGGAGAAAAACGGCGCTGACTTCAACACCGAGCTCACCCGTGAGTTTGACGAAAAAGGCGTGGTCCTCTCCGGCGGCGAGGCGCAGAAGGTCGCTATCGCCAGGCTCTACACCTGCCGCTTCGGGATGCTGATGCTGGACGAGCCCTCCTCGGCCCTGGACCCCATCGCGGAGTATGAGATGAACCGGGTGATCGTCCAAAGCACCCGGGGCGCCACCACCGTCCTCATCGCCCACAGGCTCTCCAGCGTCCGGGACATGGACCGTATCGTGGTCATCGACGGCGGGCGCGTGGCGGAGACCGGCTCCCACGAGGAGCTGATGGCGCGAAACGGCCTCTACGCCGAGATGTTCAAAAAACAGGCGGAGGGCTACAGGGAAAACGCGTAATATCATTTTTCGGCGCGGCCTTAAATTGGCCGCGCCGATTTTTCACGTTTTCAAAATATACTGCCCAGCTTCAAGCTCTCCATCTCCGTGATCTCCCTCAAATGCTCCGTGACGAGACGTACGGCGCTCTGGACCGCGCCGGGGTCCTGGGTGCTGATGTGCTCCAGAAGCTCGAAAAAGTCGTCGGACAGCGTCTCGATGTCCGTGTGCCTCAGGACGGTGTGGGTGTAGCCCTCCCGGGACTTCCATACGCGCAGGGCCTCCTCCACACGCTCCCGGCTGGTCTCCCAGTCGCCGCTCTCGGCGGCCTTCCCCGACGACTCCACAAGCTCCGTAAGCTCCCCGCAAATGCCCTCGATCTCATGGGTGTTCCAGAGGGAGAGGGCCAAAATCGCCGCCAGGAGCGCCAGGGCGAACAACTCCTTTTTCACCGGACGCCCTCCTTTTTGGCAAAGTAGATCTTACCGCTGCCGTCCACGGTCATGAGGTAGACGTCCCGAATTTCCGCGCACCCGCGCTTGCGCACCTGGGCCCTGAGCCACTTCTCATCCCGCCCCAGGAGCTTTAAATTGTCGCTCATCACCCGCCCCTCGGTGATGACGGAGACGGGTAGGCCGTTGTCCGGGGCGGCGATATGCATAAGTTCCGGCGTGAGGGGGGCGTGCTCGGCGTAGGGGAGCACGGACAGGGTGCCGTCCGTCTCCAAAATGGCGTGCTTGACGGTGGATATGTCCGTGACGCCGTTTATCCGCAACTCCACATAGAGCTCGTCCACGGAGAGGCGGCACTTTTTCATTTCGGATTGGACGATGACCCCGTTGTCGATGAGGATGCTGGGCTTGCCGGAGAGGAGCCTGCGGAATTTCCCATATTTCACGGAGACCCCGGAGATCACCAGCTGCGACGCCAGCAGCGTCAGCACCGGCACGATTCCGTAGATGAGGGGCGTGCCCGTGTCCTGGAGCGGCTGGGCGGCGAGGTTTGAGATGAGCACCGCCACCACCAGCTCCAGGGGCTCCAGCTCCCCCAGCTGCCGCTTTCCCATGATGCGAAGGGACCCGATCAACAAAATAAAGACGATGACGGTCCTGACAAAGCTAACTCCCAATGCGATCCCTCCCGTGGGGTTAGGATTTGTAAGGCGGCGCGGTTTATGCATTAGTGTTTGCAAAATAAGGATAAATGTAGTATAATAGAGTATCCTTTGTTTTGTGAGGCAGTTATGACTTTAAACGAGTATCTTTCAAATCTTCAGGGCCGGAAAATCGCCGTTATCGGCGTGGGCGTCAGCAACAGGCCCCTATTAAGGCTCCTCCTGGACGCCGGGATCGACGTCACCGCCCATGACGCCGCCACCAGGGAGAAGCTGGGGGAGATCGTCCCGGAGCTGGAGGCCAGGGGGTGCCGCTTCGTCTTTGGGGAGGGGTATCTTGACCACATCGACGCGGACGTCATTTTCCGCTCGCCCGGCGTCATGCCCCATGAGCCGGGGATCGCGAGGGCTGTGGAGGCCGGCGCGGTCCTTACCAGCGAGATGGAGGCGTTTTTTGAGGTCTGCCCCTGCAAAATTTTCGCCGTCACGGGCTCTGACGGGAAGACCACCACCACGACGGTCATCTCCGAGATCTTAAAGGCCGACGGGCGCACCGTCCATGTGGGCGGCAATATCGGAACACCCCTTTTGGATAAGGCGGACACCATGAAGCCGGAGGATGTGGCGGTCTTATCCAAAAGG
>CANQZF010000141.1 GCA_947628265.1 uncultured Oscillospiraceae bacterium | reverse complement strand
TGCCCCATGTACCAGATCACGGCCTATGTGCCCCGGAAGGTCCCGGACTGGTACAAAAACGCCATCTGCTATCAGATCTTCCCGGACCGGTTCTTCCGGGGACCCGACTGGCGGGAAAACGCCCAGCGCGTCCTCCAAAAGCCCCGGAACGGCACGCCCAAGGCCCTCATCGAGCGCTGGGACACGCCCGTCCGCTATAAGCGCATGGCCTCCGGGCGCATCAAGACCTGGGATTTTTACGGGGGGACCCTCTCCGGCATCGAGGAGAAGCTGGATTATCTCGCCGGGATGGGCATCACCGCCCTCTACTTAAACCCCATTTTTGAGGCCGTCAGCTCCCACCGCTACGACACCGGCGACTACACCAAGATCGATGGGATGCTGGGGGATGAGGCATCCTTCCGGCGGCTGTGCCAAGAGGCGGAGAAGCGGGGGATCCGCATCATCCTGGACGGCGTTTTCAACCACACCGGCTGTGACAGCGTCTACTTCAACAAATTCGGCAACTACCCGGACCCCGGCGCGTACCAGGGACCGGCTTCCAAATATTATGACTGGTTCCGCTTCAACGATTCCCCCGCCGGCTACGAGTGCTGGTGGGGCATCGACGACCTCCCGGATGTGGAGGAGCACAACCCCATGTACAAGGACTACATCTACGCGGGCAAGGACAGTGTCGTCCGCCGCTGGCTGCTGGCCGGAGCCAAGGGCTGGCGTCTCGATGTGGCCGACGAGCTTCCCGACGACTTCATCGAGGGCATCAAGACCGCCATCGTGGAGGAGCTGGGGGAGGAGGGCTTCCTCTTAGGCGAGGTCTGGGAGGACGCCTCCAACAAGGAAAGCTACGGGCAGCTGCGGCGGTACCTTCTGGGTACGGAGCTCGATTCCGTCATGAACTACCCCGTGCGCACGGGGGTGCTGGACTTTTTGACCGGCGCGGCCCCGGCCTGGAGCCTGGAGGAGACCCTGCGCTCTTTGCAGGAGGACTACCCGCCGGAAAACTTCAACGCCTGCTTTAACCTGATGGGAAGCCACGATCGGCCCCGGGTCCTCACCGTCCTGGGCGGAGCGCCGGACCCGAACTCCATGACCGAGGCCCAGCGGGGCGACTATAAGCTGAGCCCGGAGCAGCGAGGACAGGCCAAGGGGCGGTTCTGGCTCATGGCCCTCATGCAGATGACTCTCCCCGGCGTGCCCTGCATCTACTACGGGGACGAGGCGGGGATGGAGGGCTACTCCGACCCCTTCGACCGGGGGCCCTACCCCTGGGGCAGGGAGGACCGGGACTTTACCACCATGTACCGCAACGCCATCAACCTCCGCAAGTCCTTCCCGGAGCTTGCCGACGCCGGGTTCCAGCCCTTCAGCTGGGGCGAGGACGTCTTCGGCTTCTACCGCTTCTGGGAGGGGGAGGCCATCGCGGTCCTCATAAACCGGGGGTACGAGACCCGGAACGTCACCGTCGATATGCGGGGCGAGGACGTCACCGACATCTTAGGCGGAACGCGTTACACGGTGAAGGACGGCAGGGTGGAGGTCACCCTGTGGCCCATGGGCTCCGCCATCCTCCACTTCCACAAAAAGGTCCGCCTCGGCGTGACCATGGACCGGGGCGCCGGGGTGCTGGCCCACATCACGAGCCTCCCTGACCCCAAGGGCCCCGGAAACATCGGCAAGCCCGCCCGGGATTTCGTGGACTTCCTCCATGAGACGGGCCAGAGGTACTGGCAGATTTTGCCCCTCAACCCCACCGACGCCTTCGGGTCCCCCTACGCCGGGGCCTCGGCCTTCGCGGGGAACATCGCGCTCTTGCCGGAGAGCGAAGAGGAGCTGCGGGAGGAATTTCGCGCCTTCACCCCCGACGAGGCCTTTGAGCGCTTTCGCAGGGACAACGCCTGGTGGCTGGGGCCCTGGTCCCTCTTCTCCGCCCTGCGAAAATGCTTCAACTACGCCCACTTCTCCCACTGGCCGGAGGAGTTTCGCCGCTATGAGAACGCCCGGGACCGGGTGGACCCGGAGATTGGGGCGGAGGCGGCTTTCTCCGACTTCTGCCAGTATAAATTTGAGCTTGCGTGGCGGGAGCTGCGGGCGTACGCCCACGAAAGGGGCGTCTTCATCATCGGCGACATGCCCATGTACGTCTCCGCCGACTCCTGCGACGTGTGGGCAAGACCAGAGGAGTTCACCGTGGACGCCGACGGGCGGCCCACCCTGGCCGCCGGGGTGCCCCCGACCTACAACGACGACGGCCAGCTCTGGGGCAACCCCCTCTACGACTGGGCCGCCATGGAAAAGGACGGCTTTGATTGGTGGATGGCCCGTTTTGGGCGGATGCTGGACCTATACGACTATGTGCGGCTCGACCACTTCATGGGCTTTGAGTCCGCCTGGGCCGTGCCCGGTGGGAAGTCCCCGGCGGAGGGCCGCTGGATGGCGGGGCCGGGGCTCAAGCTCTTCCAAAAGGCCTTCCGGCGGTTCGGGCCCCTGCCCTTTGTGGCGGAGGACCTGGGGAATATCACCCCGGCCATCCGGGCGCTTCTCAGCCGTTGCGGCTTTCCGGGGACGGACATCCTCCAGTACCAGAACGCCTCGCCCTTAGATGGCTACTGGCCGCCCAAGGAGAAGATCGCCTACTCCGGCACCCACGACAACGACACCCTGGTGGGTTTCGCCGGCGTGAGATACCCCCACTTAGACCCCGTGGAGGCCGCCGGGACCTTGCGGAAAAAGCTGTTCGCCTCCAAGGCGGAGGTGGTGATGCTCCAGCTCCAGGACGTGCTCTCCCTTGGCAGCGAGTCCCGGATGAACCGCCCCGGCACCGCCGGGGGCAACTGGGGCTGGCAGGCCCAAACCAAGGACTTTAAAGACGCCAAAGAGCGCCTTTTGAGCGATACTAAAAATTCTGACAGGAGTTGATCATTATGGATGACTGGACAATGTTCGCGAACACGGTGCTTTACTCCCCGGAGACAAAGCTCCTCATGGAGTGGGGCGGCATGGACCTCAACGACGACTATCTCTTCTCCATGCAGCGCAAGATGGATAGTGCCCTGAAGGCCATGCGGGAGTTGGAGGGCGGCGCCATCGCCAACCCCGACGAGGAGCGCATGGTGGGCCACTACTGGCTGCGCGCCCCTGAGCTCGCCCCCACGAAGGAGCTCCGGGAGGAGATCGAAAACACCCTGGCCGCCGTCAAGGCCTTCGCCGCCGACGTCCACGCCGGAAAGATCTGCGGCGAAAAGGGCGGGAAGTTCGTCAACGTCATGGTGGGCGGCATCGGCGGCAGCTCCTTGGGGCCCCTCTTCGTCTCCAAGGCCCTGGGCACCCCCGAGGACAAGATGAAGCTCTACTTCCTGGACAACACCGACCCCGCCGGGATGGACGCCATCTTCCGCGCCGTGGAGCCGGAGCTCGACGAGACGCTGACCGTCATCATCTCCAAGTCCGGCGGCACCATCGAGACGAGAAACTGCATGGTGGAGGCCAAGAACTTCTACGAATCCCACGGCCTCTCCTTCGCAAAGCACACCGTCACCGTCACGGGCGTCGACTCGAAGCTCGACAAGGTGGCCGTGGCTGAGGGCTGGATCCGCCGCTTCCCCATGTGGGACTGGGTGGGCGGACGCACCTCCGTTATGTCCGCCGTGGGCCTTCTCCCGCTGGCGCTCCAGGGCATCGACATCGACGGCTTTTTGAAGGGCGCCGCCGACTGCGACAAGCTGGGCCGCAACGTGAATATTTTGGAAAACCCCGCCGCCATGATGGCCCTGGCGTGGTACCGGGTCTCCGGCGGCAAGGGCGGCGTCACCCAGGTGGTGCTCCCCTATAAGGACAGCCTGGACCTCTTGGCCAAGTACCTCCAGCAGCTGGTCATGGAGTCCTTGGGCAAGGAGATCGACCTGGACGGCGAGAAGGTCAATCAGGGCCTTGCCGTCATGGGCAACAAGGGTACCTCCGACCAGCACTCCTACGTCCAGCAGCTGGTGGGCGGCCCCGCCAACATCTTCGTTATCTTCGTCCAGGTTCTGAAGGACCGGGCGGGGGAGAGTTGTGAGGTGGGTGAGGGCTCCACTTCCGGCGACTACCTCAACGCCTTTATGCTGGGCACCAAGAAGAATTTGGAGGACCACGGCAAGAAGACCATGACCGTCACCGTCCCGGAGGTCTCCGCCTACAACGTGGGCCAGCTCATCGCCATCTGGGAGCGGGCCGTGGGCATCTACGCCCAGCTCATCAACATCAACGCCTACCACCAGCCCGCCGTGGAGTACGGCAAGAAGTGCGCCGGCGTCCTCATCGAGCTCAAAAACCGGGCCAAGGAGCTGCTCCAGAAGACCGGCAAGCCCATGACCGCCCCGGAGATTGCCGCCGCCCTCAACGCCGACGCTCAGGACGTCTTCCGCCTCATGCTTCACCTGTCCGCCAACGACCCGGCCGTCACCGTCAAAGTGGACGACGACAACATCACCGAGTCCGCCTTCGCGGCGAAATAAGAAAACCCCATAAGAGATAAAATCTCCTCCCCCAAAATCCGGGGGAGGAGATTTTTATGAAATGGTTCTTATTCTATTCCGGTGAGGTCATACGCATCCAGCCACGCGGCGGCCTTTTCGCACACGCCCCGGAGGGTGTCCTCATTGAAGGGGCTCTCAAGCCCAGCGTTTGAAAGAAGCTCCGTGAACACGCGGCTGCCGCCCTGGCGGGTGTAGGCCATGTAGCGCTCCCAGGCGGTTTTCCGGTCCCCCTGCAAAAGGGCCCAGAACTCCAGGGACACGGTCTGGGCAAGGCAGTAGTCGATGTAGTAGAAGGGGGCCTCGAAGATGTGGCTCTGCCGCTGCCAGCCCTCCCCCTCGGCGTAGAAGGGGATGTCGCCGTCCAACCTGAGCCAGGGCTGATAGACGCCGAGAAGCCGCTTCCAGACAGCGTGGCGCTGGGCCGGGGTCATCTCCGGGTGCTCGTAGACCTCGTGCTGGAAGTGGTCCACCAGGGTCCCGTAGGGGATGAAGGTGATGGCCTCGGCCAGGTGGCTGTAGCGGAATTTCCGGGCGTCCGCCCCGAAGAAGTCCTCCGCCCAGG
>CANQZF010000140.1 GCA_947628265.1 uncultured Oscillospiraceae bacterium | reverse complement strand
ATGTGCTTCATGAGGGTCCCCGCCAGCACCGGGGTGATGACCTGGGCCAGCATGGAGGCGGTGTAGTAGTAGCCGGTAAATTTCCCCACATCGGAGCCCCGGCACATCTCTACCACCATGGGCAGAGAGTTTACGTTGATGGCCGCCCACGCCAGGCCCACCAGGGCGAAGGCCACGAACATGATGACGTTGATAGACTTAAAGTGGGTGGTCAGGAAGTACCCGGCCAGGAAGCAGGCGGACAGCAGGACGATCCCGCCCATGATGGTCTTTTTCCGTCCGATCTTGGAGGCCACAATGCCGATGGGGATGTAGCTGACGATGGCCCCGCCGGTGGCCACCATGAGGCAGGTGGAGGAGCCGCCGATGCCCTTGCCCATGACCTCGGATATGTAGGTGGTGAACCAGGTGGTGACGCCGTTATAGCCGATGAACCAGAGGGCGATGGACGCCAAAAGAAAGGCCAGGGACTTCTTCACGGGCGCGGGCAGCGTCTCGTGGCCGGAGCCGTCGTCTTTCGCCAAATTCCACTCCGGGTGCTTTTTCTCCAGCTCCTGATTTTCCGCCGCGAGCCTGGGCTCCCGGATGGTGAGCAGCAGCACCGCAAGGGCGATGAGCATGATGACGGAGACGATGATGAAGAGGGGCTGGTAGTTCACGTGGGCCGCGCCGTCGGTCTTGGAGGCGGGGTAGAGCACCGCCGTGATGCCCAGGTAAAGGATGCCGCCCACGGCCCCCATGAGGTTGATGATGGCGTTGGCCTTGGACCGGAGGGGCTTTGGCGTCACGTCGGGCATCAGCGCCACGGCGGGGGAGCGGTAGATACCCATGGCCACCAGCAAAAGCCCCAGGACGATGACGAAGGAGACGAACTTATAGGGGGCGGCGGCGTCAAAATAGCTGTTGTCCAAAATCGGCAGGATGTTCATGAGGATCACCGCCAGGGCCGTTCCCACGATGATGAAGGGCGTGCGGCGGCCCATCTTGGAGCGGGACCTGTCGGAGAGGCCCCCGAAGAAGGGCAGCAGGAAGAGGGCCAGCACGTTGTCCGCCGCCATGATCATGCCGGTGAGAGACTCGTCCATGTTGAAGGTCTCCCGCAGGATGAGGGGTACCACGTTGTCGTACATCTGCCAGAAGGCGCAGATGCTCAAGAACGCCAGCCCCACCAGGACCGTTCGCTTGTTGTTGAGCTTCAGCTTTTCCATTTTATCCATCCTCTCGTTTTTATTGTCATCGGATGGAATTATTTTAACAGATTTTTCTGGATAGTTCAACTTGGATTTATGCAATTTCTACAAAAATCCCGATTTTTATGCTTTGAGCTCCCGGTAGGTCCCGCGAATGAGGAAGAGCGCGATCAAAAAGGTCAGGGCGTCGGACACCGGCATGGAGATAAGCACCCCGTCAAGCCCCCAAAAGACGGGGAGGAGCAGGGCGAAGCCCACGCCGAAGACGATCTCCCGGACCATGGAGAGCATGGTGGACGCCGCAGCCTTGCCCATGGCCTGGAGGAAGATAAAGCACGCCTTATTTATACAGGCGAAGACCACCATGGAGAGGTAGATCCGGAAGGCCTTGACGGCGAAATCCGTGTAGTAAGCGCTCTCGTTGGCGGCGCCGAAGATTTTGATAAGCGCCCCGGGGAAGAGCTCCACAATGAGAAGAGCGATGACGCCCACCGCCGCCTCGGCCATGAGCAGCTTCGTGAAGAGCTCCCGCACCCGGCTCTTTTTCCCCGCGCCCATGTTGAAGCCGGCGATGGGGATGCACCCGGCGGAGAGGCCCACCACGATGGAAATGACGATCTGGAAGAACTTCATGACGATGCCCACCACCGCCATGGGGATCTGGGCGTACTGAGCCTCGCCGAAGACCGGGTCCAGGGCACCGTATTTGCGCACCATGTTGTTGATGGCCGCCATGGCCGCCACCAGGGAGATCTGGGAGAGGAAGCTGGTCATCCCCAGGGCCAGAGTCTTGGTGCAGATATGCCGGTCCGGCCGGAAGTCCCCGGCGGCGGGCTTCACGAGCTTCATGCGCGTAAGATACCAAAGGGCCAGCGCCGCCGTCACCGCCTGTCCCGCCACCGTGGCCACCGCCGCGCCCATCATGCCCCAGCGGAGGGCGAAGATGAACACCGGGTCCAGGATGATGTTGACCACGGCTCCCAGGAGGGTGGAGACCATGGCGAATTTGGGGGAGCCGTCGGCGCGGATGATGGGGTTCATGGCCTGACCGAACATATAAAAGGGAATTCCCAGGGAGATCCAGAAAAAGTATTCCCGGCTATGGCGGAACGTCTCCTCATTGACCCGGCCCCCGAAGGCGGTGAGGATGGGGGAGGGGAGCAGGAGATAGACGGCGCAGAGAAGAAGGCCGGACACCGCCGCCAGCACCACGCTGTTCCCCACGCTCTTCCTGGCCGACGCCGCCTCCCCGCGCCCCAGGCTCAAGCTCACAAAGGCGCAGCAGCCGTCGCCGATCATCACGGCGACAGCCAGGGCAATGACCGTGAGGGGAAAGACCACCGTATTGGCGGCGTTGCCGTAGGAGCTCAGGTACGCGGCGTTGGCGATGAAGATCTGGTCCACGATGTTGTAAAGCGCCCCCACCAGCAGCGATATGGTGCAGGGCAGCGAGTAGCGCCGCATCAGCGCGCCGATACGCTCAGAACCTAAATTCGATGTTTCACTGTTCATCAAAATACCTCCAAAAAAGCGGCCTCACAGCGGAAAGCTCCGCCGGGGCCGCAACCAGTTGACATAATAAAGCAGCCCCCAACCGGATTTACGCCTGAGAAGCCACACGTTGTAGGTTTTACTTTAACAGGAATTGGGGTTCCTGTCAAAGGGGATTTTGAACAAAAATGGGGGAGAAGGATGTCCCCTGAAGGGGACGATTTAAATCTACTTTCCGCTCTTTGGTTTCGCCAAAGAGCGGAAAGTAGCAAAGGAAAAAAAACGACCAAGGGGCAGTGCCCCTTGGAACCCGGGGGCGCTCTGTAGCTTTGGGTCTCTACCGTATACTGGCGGGTCGGCTCCCGCAGTGGTGGTCGATACCAATGGGTGGAACCATATCCGCGCGGGCATTGACGTATTGACAAGCGTCTACGTCCGCGTAAGCCCGAATTATAAATTCGGGCGACGCTGCCCGGGCGGTGGACGGTAAAGATTGCGTCTACGCTTTTCCGCGCTGCCTGGGTGCATGTCGTGTGGTAATCGGGAGAGAAGCGTCTATATCCGCTGGCGCTGCGCGCCTCGCTCCTCGCTCCAACACGCCGTAAGGGCCGATGACCACATCGGCCCATTCCCCCGTCCACCACCGCACCCTCAACCACCGCCGTAGGGGTCGCCGTCCCCGGCGACCCGTTCCCCCGATACGCGTATGCCTCCTGAAAACGGTTTTCGCCGCAAAAGTTTGCGGCGAATGATCTGATGTGCGGCGTAAGCCGCTCCTTTATAGCCCTCCCCGCAGGGCGGGGAGGGGCAGGGGTGAGGTGAGAGGCCGAAGGATTTTGAGCGCTCAGATGAACGCACCCTCTCACCTCATCCGTCGCTAACGCGCCACCTTCCCCGCCTAAGCGGGGAAGGCTAAAAAGGTTGCGGCCCACGGGGCCGCTCATTTAAAAGCCCCTCCCGGAGGGAGGGGCAATCTGGGCGGACACCTATTTTACCACCCTGCCTCCTGGTCATTTGCCACGTAAAAGACCCCCAAAGTTCCGGGGCCGCAGTGGATGGTGACGACGCTGCCGGCGCGGGTGACGTAGACGTTTTTGAAGTGGTGGAGGGCCCGCACGCGGTCCGCAATTTCGTCAATGATCTCCTGCGGGAGGCGGCCGGTGTGGGAGATGAAGACGTTGTCGGGGTCGGCGTTTTTCAAAAGGGGCTCTAAGTCCTCGTAATACTTGCGGATGACATCGGTCTGTTTGCCCCGGTACTTCTTCGCCACGCCGAGCCCGCCGTCCTTCACAAGAATTTTGGGTTTGATTTTCAGCGCCCCGCCGATGAGGGCCGTGGCCGCCGAGCATCTGCCGCCCCGGTGGATGTAGTTGAGTTCCTCGATCACCGAGGTGGTGCGGACGTAGGGGATGAAGTGGTTTACATAACTCTCCAACGCTCTTAGGTCCGTCTCGCCAGCGGCGATCCTGTCCACGGCCTTCAGGATGAGAAGCCCGATGCCGGTGCAGAGGTTCCTGGAGTCGATGACGGCCACGTGGTCCGAATAGTCCAGGTTCTCCGCCGCCATTTTGAAGATGCTGCACGAGGCCGAAAGACCCGTGGAGATGCCGAAGAAAATGACGTCCTCGCCTTTTTCCACCGCCTCCCGGAGGGCGTTTTCCGCGTCCCCCACGGAGAAGGCGGCGGTGATGGGGGTGGTGTTGTGCTCGTCGGACCAGGCGTAGAGCTCGTCGGGGGTGATGTTCTGCCAGTCCACGTACGTCTCGTCCCCCATGTTGACGTAGAGGGGAATGACCCGGATATTGTACTTTTCCCAGAGCTCCGGGGTCAGGTCGTTGGTGCTGTCGGCGTAAATGCGGATCATAGCGGTGCCTCCTTATTCAAAAAGCTCCGGCGGGAGGGGGAGGACGTAATCCTCTCCCTCCAGGGTGAAGGTGATCTTTAAATTATCCGCGTCGAAGCGGACGTCCTGAGCGCGGGTCAGGCGCAAAAGCTCCCGGTACGCGTCCCGCTGGAAGCCAGTGTAGGAGGCGGGGTCGTCGGAGATGAGCAGCACGCCGCCGAAAAGGGCGTTGACCCGGGCTAAGAGCAGCTTCTGGTCGTCGGTGAGGGAGATGTTGTCCTCCCGGAGAAAGAAGACGTCCGGGTCGTTTATGTGCGCGCGGCCATTGAGCTCCCGGCGGAAGAGGGTGTTGAGGATGGCCTGCTTGGAGCTCACGCGCTCCCGGTGGGCAAGGCGCATGAAGGGCGTGTCGTCCCAGGAAAGGCACGCGTCGCAGCTTATGCGGCAGTACTCCACCCGCCCGAAGGCCGGCATCACGGGCACGCCGCAGCCCAAAATGGGGGTGTCGCCGCAGACCTCCCGCAAAAAGTCCATGGCCCTTATCATCCTGGCGGCCC
>CANQZF010000139.1 GCA_947628265.1 uncultured Oscillospiraceae bacterium | reverse complement strand
TTGATCGGTAAGTAAAAGCGTAATGTACGGGCCGCCGCCCACGGCGGCCCGTTTCTCCGATACGTTTTTACCTTCCGGTAAAACCTAAAACCCCAAAATCCGCCGTAAGGGCCGATGACCACATCGGCCCATGCACGGTGGGATAATAATACGGAAAAATCAACGCACCATCCCCGAAAAAGGTTTTCGCCGCAAAATTTTGCGGCGAATAATTTTAATGTGCGGCGTAAGCCGCTCCTTTTTGCCCTCCCCGCAGGGCGGAGAGGGGTAGGGGTGAGGTGAGAGGGTTGCAAATCAGGAAGCAGTCCGATGAACGCACCTTCTCACCTCATCCGTCGCTGCGCGCCACCTTCCCCGCCTAAGCGGGGAAGGCTAAAAAGGTTGCGGCCCTCCGGGCCGCTGATTTGACCCCCACCCCCTGCCCCCTCCCGGAGGGAGGGGCTAAAATAGTGAAAAGTGAAAAGTGAATAGTGAAGAAGTGGGGCCGCCGGGGGCGGCCCCGGCGACCCATCTTCACTGAAACCTCTCCCAATAGACCTCCCCCCAGCCGGTGGTGTCGAAGGCGGCGCGTACGGCCTTGCACATGAGGGTGAGCTTCTCCCGGATGTGCGGGGAGGAGACGAAACGCTGGCTGTCGTAAAACTCCGGGGACATCACCACCTCCATGAGTCTGGCTTTGTCCTCACGGACGTTCACCTTGCTATAGACATCGTAGAAGTACCACTCCCCGGCGGGGTAGCAGT
Organism: uncultured Oscillospiraceae bacterium; assembly: GCA_947628265.1. Classification (GTDB taxonomy): domain Bacteria; phylum Bacillota; class Clostridia; order Oscillospirales; family Oscillospiraceae; genus RUG626. Next base: position 4,339 of record CANQZF010000139.1, on the reverse strand, counting down.
ACTCGTCGTCGCCGTAGAGGTAGTTTTCGTAGTCCTCCGTGTAGGCAAACCCCGGCGGGTCCAGTCGGAGCCACGCCTCGTCCGTCAAAAGAGCGCTGTCGCGGCGGTTTATGAAGATCTCCATGCAGTGCCACAGCTCATGGGGGAGGTTGGGGGCCACATCGTAGCGGATGTCAAAGATCATGTCGTACCACGCATCGGAGGCGTAGGCGCAGGCGGCGCTATAGTCGTCGGTGATCTTCCCCGTGAGGCGAAGGCGCAGGCCGCCGTCGCCGGTGGGGGTCTGGAACTGCCGGAAAAAGCCCTCTGGGTATTTAGCGAGGCCCGCCTCCAGATCGTTAAGCGCCCGGTCCGTCAGCTGGCGCTCCCACTGGGGGTCGCCCGCGAAAAATTCGTCGGAGCAGACGTAGCCCTTGAAGGACATATCCATGTTCCGGCACTGGGAGGACATATAGATCTTGATGCCGTAGCGCTCCTCCAGCTCGTCGGCCCGCCGCCGCTCCGCCGCCAGGTACTCCGGCGCATCAGGCACGACCTGGGCGGCGGCATATTTTTCCGCCAAGGTGCTGTCGATGAGCTCCGGCATCTCCACGGCTTCTCCCGGAAGGGTCTTATCGGCCTTTAAAAGGCGGGGATCGATGAGCCCCAGCCCCTCGCCCCGACCGCCGGACGTCCAGACGGCGATGAGCTCCTCTTCGTCAATGTACGCGAAGGGGCCATAGGTGTAGGAGGGCTCCTCCTCCGGCACCCGGGAGAGGGCGCAGACGCCGTCCCGAATTTCGCCCACGTACATACCGGTGAGGTGAAAATCGCCGTCCGTCTCAAAGCACACGATATAGCCGCTGTCCCTGAGGACGGTAAAGGCGTACTCGTCCTGTGGGAAGCGCAGGGCCGTCCCCTCCGCCAGGGACACCGCGTAAAAGGGGTCGTTCATCCCGATCTGGCCCTCGGCGGTGGTCATGTGGAAGGTGAGAAGGTCCCCCAAGGGGGAGGGGTCGTAGATGTTCTGGGACAAGATCCGGGTCTTGCCCGTCTTAAGCTCCACGCCCGTGAGGGCGATCCCCTCTAAAGGGACCAGGGCGCTGTCGGCGTTTAAGAAGAGCCATCCGCCGCCGCTGCCGCTTTGGAAACAGGGGCTGTAGCGGACGGAATACTCCGACGGAAAAGCGGTGAACGCGCCGGTGGCCGTGTCCGCCGCCCACAGCTTGCCGGCGGAGACGAAGTAGTAACTTTCGGCGTCCGGGGAGAAGACCCCCTCCGGCTCCGGGGGGTCGTAGGCGGGGGGCTCCCGGAGCTCATCGTCAAAAAACCGGTAGACGCTCAGGCTGTAGTCCTCCAAAATAAAGCCGCCCTCAAAGCCTGAGACCGGCGAGAGGGAGCCGTCCAGGGTCGTCTCGGCGGCGACCCGGTCGTGAACGGCGTCCACCACCTGGAGCCGGGTGGTGAAGATGTCCCGCTCCATGTCATAGCGGCTGTAGAGGAGCAGGAGCTTTCCCCCGCCGAGGTACAGAAGCTCCGGCCCGGACTCCCGCGCCTCCCGCCCGGAGACACAGGAGAGGTACCGCAGGGCCTCACCCTCCTGGCCCTCCGTGGGCTCGGGCGGCACCGTGGGCGATGTGGGCTCGGAGGCGGTGGGGACAGGGTCGGTGACTATCGCCTCTCCCCCGCCGCACCCCGCCAGCGCCGCCAGCAGCAGCGCCGCCAGCAGGAGTGCCAATAATTTCCAACGCCTCATGTCACCGGACCCTCCAGAAACGCACGCTGTACGGCGCAAGCTCGCTGCCGCCGCCGAAATCGTGCTCCTCGCCGGTGATGAGGTCAACGCCCCTGCCGGCCCGGGCGTCGAAGTGGGCCCACTGGGTCTCCGGGGAGGCGTTGACGGCCACGATGACCCGCTCAGAGTCCACGGCCCTTTCAAAGACGAGGTACTTATTTTGGATCTGTAAATTTTTGTATGTACCGTACATCAGCGCCCAACTTGCGCGTCTGGCGTGGGCGAGCTTGGCGATAAACGCCGTAAGTCCGTTTTCCTCCGGGCGCTCAAGGGCGGGGCGGAGGGCCTGGTCGCCGTCGGATTTGCGCCCCTCCATGCCCCACTCGCTGCCGTAGTAGATACTGGGCACGCCGGGCATCCCGAAGAGAAGGCCCCAGGCGGGCACAAGGGCGTTTTTGTCCCGGAGCCTGGTGGCGATTCGCTCCACGTCGTGGTTATCGAGGAAGCTCAGTAAATGCCGCCCCTTGTAGAGCGTCCAGGGCTCCGGCCCGAACTGGCGGGCCAGGGAGTGGCCGATCTCAAAGAGGTTCATGTCGTTGAAGCTGGACCAGAGGCCCTTGTAGCACTCGTAATTGGTGACGGAGTGGCACAGCTCCTCCCCCATCCAGCGGTTATAGTCCCCGTGGAGCGTCTCGCCCATGAGGACAAAATCGGGCTTTAAGGTGTCCGTGAAGCTACGAAGCCGGCGCAGGTACTCCGGGGGCAGACAGTAGGCCACGTCGAGGCGTAGGCCGTCGATGTCAAACCGCTCCACCCAGGAGCGGATGGCGGCGAACTGGTGCTCCACCACCTCGTTGTTCCATAGGTTCAGCGCCACAAGCTCCTGGTGGCCTTCCCAGCCCTTGTACCAAAAGCCGTCGTTGTAGCCCGTGTTGCCGTCGAAGCTGACCTCCTGGAACCAGTCCCTGTAGGGGCTGTCCCATTTGCGCTCCTGAAGGTCCCGGAAGGCCCAGAAGCCCCGGCCCACGTGATTTAAAACGGCGTCCAGCATGACCCGAAGGCCCGCCTCGTGAAAGGCGTCGCAGACTTTTTTGAAGTCCTCCTCCGTCCCCAGCCGCCGGTCGATCTTAAAGTAGTCCCGGGTGTCGTACCCGTGATAGTCCGACTCAAAGACGGGGTTTAAGAGCACCGCCGTGGCCCCCAGGGCCTTGATGTGCTCCACCCAGTCGAGAAGCCGCAGGATCTTGTGCTCCTCCCCGCCCTCCTCCATGGCCCCGCAGAGGCCAAGGGGGTAAATTTGATAGATAACTGCCTCGTCAAACCACATAGGCTTCTCCTTTCCCGCCGCAAGCGGTAAGGTAAGTATACAATATTTCCCGGACTATGTCAAACCGCCCGGAAGCGCAAAAACCGCCCGGAATGGTCCGGGCGGATGGGTCTTACTGTGTCAATTTATCCATGTCCCTCCTGGCGTAGACGATCTGCTCCACGATGACTTCTTTGGCCTCCTCATTGACCCAATAGAGGACGACATAGTTTTTGACAAGAAGCTTTCTGTACGTGCGCTTCAGGCGCAGGGAGGCAGTGAACTTCGGGCAAGCGTACGGAAAAGCTGCCAGTTTTTCCAGTCCCTTGTCCATCTCCTCCACGAGGTTCCTGGCTGCGGCGGGGTTTTTGAGCTCAAAAATGTGATAGTGGACGATCTCCGCAAGGCTGTCCCGCGCCGTTTTGAGTATCGATATTTTATACATTTCTCTCCGCCTCGTCGATCATGTTCTCAAAGCTCCGCCGGACCTCGTCCCAGGGGTAAGTGGGCGCGCCGTTTTTCTCCTCAAACTCCGCCATCCAGAGCTTGAGATTCATTTCAAAGCTGTCTACATATTGCTCATACTTGTCGACGCTCATCACCACCATATCCCCGTAGCCGTTTTTGGTGAGGTAGACGGGCTCGCCGGTCTCGTGGACCAGGCGGGAGATCTCGGCGAAGTTGTTCCTGAGGTCGGATACCGGTCTTATATTGATCATGTTCTCACCTCCTTACGGTTATTTTATCATAATTTTGATAAAATAGCAACAGTAATTTTATAAAAAACCGCCCGGAATGGTCCGGGCGGTTTTTGTGTATTGGGGTTTACTCGGCGTCGGCGTCGGCCTTGGCCTCCTCGATGACCTTCTGCTGGACGTTCAGCGGGGCCTCGTCGTAGCGGACGAACTCGAAGGTGAAGGAGCCTCTGCCCTGGGTCATGGAGCGAAGGTCGATGGCGTAGGAGCCCATCTCGGCCATGGGGACCTCGGCCTCCACCACCTGCATACCGTTCTCCACGCTCATACCCATGGGGCTGCCCCGGCGCTTACTGAGGTCGGACATAATATCGCCCATGTTGGAGTCGGGAATGGTGACCTTCAGAAGTCCGATGGGCTCTAAGAGCACCGGGCTTGCGTTCACCAGCTCCTTGAAGGCCAGGTTCGCGGCGGTCTTGAAGGCCATTTCGGAGGAGTCCACGGGGTGATAGGAGCCGTCGTACAGCGTGGCCTTCAGATAGACCATGGGGTAGCCGGCCAGGACGCCCCTGCCCACGGAGTCGCGAAGGCCCTTCTCAACGGCGGGGAAGAAGTTCTTGGGCA
>CANQZF010000138.1 GCA_947628265.1 uncultured Oscillospiraceae bacterium | reverse complement strand
CACGATTGCCAGCTTCTCGCCGGGGCGGACGGTGAGGCTCAGATCGCGTATGGTGTCCGCCTCCGCGCCGGGGTAGCGGTAGGAGACGTTGCAAAGCGCAAGCTCGCACCCGCCGGAGAGGTCCGGGATCGCCTCCCCGCCCTCAAAGCGGAAGGGCTCCGGCCAGTTTAAGTACTCCATCACGTGGCTTATGTCAAGGCACTCCTCCCGCAGCTTGGCAAAGCCGGACATGAGGCCCGTCACCCAGGCGGTAAAGCCCGACACGGCGGCGAAATACAGAACGAATTGGGAGGCGCTTATTTCCCCGGCCAGGGCCATGCGGATGAGGAAGAAATACGCTATGCCGTTTCGCGCCACGCTCAGGACCGCGTTTATGAGGTCCCCCACCAACGTCACCGCCATCCTCTTGGTGAAGAAGTCGCTGTACAGCCGCAGGACGCTGTCGTGGACGGCGGTGATCCAGTCCGCCAGGCCGAAAATTCGGATGTCCTTTGCGGTGCTGAGCTCCATGGGCAGACCGTGAAGGTATCTGAGGCGCTTTTCATAGCCGCCCTGCTCCCCCACGCGCCTGTCGTTCAGCGTCTGGGCACGCAGCGTGGAGATAAAGCCCGCCGCCGTCGTCACCGTCACCACCAGCATCAGCCGCCAATCCAGGTCCCGCAGGAGTATGAGGTAGATGACAAAGCCCAGGATGTTTGTCAAAAGCTCCGTTAGCGTGGTCCAGATGTACTCCGTGGCCTCCCGGTTGGAGTCGGTGGCGGTGGAGGACAGCTCCCAGGCCTTGTTGAAACCTAGGTCCAGGGTGTTCTGGTAGGAGGTCCCGCCGCCCTTGTCGCTGATGCGCAGGACGATCTCACTGCGCACGTCTATCCGTGGGTAGAGGGCGGCGCCGTCCATGTACCGGCGAATGGCGGAGAGGAGCATGACGGCCAGAGTGAAGACCGCGACGGTCAAGAGAAGCTCCGCCACGGGCGCGGCCTCCTCCACCCTTTTCAGGATCTCCGGGGCCAGATAGAGGTTCACCAGGTTCTGGCAGAGCTCCAGGACCGCCAGCAAAAGCACCACGAAGGGCACCTGCCTCCGGGTCTCCCAGGCCGTCTTCAGCATGAAGGCGATGCACTTGGGAGCCGAGTATTTCCGTTTATGTTTTTCCAAAGTCTTTTCCATAGGGTCCTTCCCCCTTTCCGGGTCCAATATAACACAACAATCCCCCGATGAGTGGATCGGGGGACGAATTGCTTTATTTTGGGGACGAATTGTGGGTGGGCAGGAGGATTTCCGTGGTGAACGCCCCCTCCTCGCTGTTGCGGGAGAGGTACCCGCCTAAGCGCTCCACAATGGCGTCCACCCGCACAAGGCCCAGGCCGTGGTCCGCGCCCTTGGTGGTGGCGAAGCGCCCGCCGGATTTTTTGAGCTTTCCGCCGGAGGTGAAATTGGTAAAGGAGATGTAGAGCTGCGTCCCCTTCATGTCCATGTAGACCCGGATGAGCCGCCGTTCCTCCGGCAGGTTGGCGCTGGCCTCGATGGCGTTGTCCATCAGGTTCCCGATGATACAGCATAGGTCCAGCTCCGAGATCCCCAGCCTCACCGGGATGTGGGCGTCGGCGTGGACGGCGATGCCCCTCGACTTGGCCAGGGAGATCTTGCTGTTTAAAATGGCGTCCGTCATGGGGTTGCCGGTCTTCAGGACCGTGTCCACGGTGGAAAGGTCGGTGTCCAGCTCGTCTAAGTACCGCTTCAACGCCTCCAGGTCCCCGTTCTCGGCGTAGACCTTCATGACCTGGATGTGGTTTCGGTAGTCGTGCCGCCAGCCCCGGATCTGCCGGTACATGTTCTCCACCTCGGCGTAGTGGGTCTCGATGAGCTCCCGCTGGTAGGCGGCGACTTTTTTGTCGAGGCGCTTTTCAAATAGTCCCATGGGTCCCCTCCATATCGATAATGGCCCTGTTCACGGCCTCGTAGCCCCCGCGCGGAAGCGGGACAGCTGTCCCGTCCCGGAGGAGGATGTCCGTTTTTGTGACCCGGGAGATGAGGGTGAGGTTGACGATGGCGGACCTGCCCACCCGGAAAAACCGCTCGTCCAGGAGCTTTGTAAGCTCCGAGAGGGTCATCTTCACGGTGAAGTCCTCGTCGGCGTGGACGGTGACGTAGTTTAGGCGCACGTCGGCATAGCGCAACCGGCTCAGGGGGACGCGAACCGTCTCCCCGGCGCACTCCAGGGTCAAGACCCGCTCGGCCTTGCGGAGCCTGTCGGCGGCGCGGTCCAGGACCTCAAAGAACTTTTCCCTTTTCACGGGCTTTAAGAGAAAATGGAGCGCCCCCACGTCGTAGCCCTCCGAAATGTAGTCGGAATAGCCGGTGACGAAGACGATCTGGAGGGTATCGTCCTCCCGGCGCAGGGCTTTGGCCATGGTGACGCCGTCCATCCCGCCCATCTCGATGTCCAGAAGCAAAAGGTCGAAGCGCTTGTCCTCCTCGTAGCGGAAGAGGAAGCTCTCGGCGGAGGGGAAGTCAAAAAGCTCCACGGTGTGGCCCTCCATTGAAGCCCACTCCCGGGTGAGGGCGGCGATGTACGCCCGATCCGTCTCCTGATCGTCGCATAAGGCGATTTTATAATCCACTTCCCCACCCCCTTTTATCATTTCGGCGGGCGCTTTCGCGTCCGCCGAAGGTTTTAAAATATCATGGTCGCGAAGTAGTCCTCCACGGTCTCGGCGCGACGGATGAGCTCGGTGGAGCCGTCCTCCTTCAAAAGGACCTCAGCGGAGCGGAGCTTGCCGTTGTAGTTATACCCCATGGCGTGGCCGTGGGCGCCGGTGTCGTGGATCACGAGAAGGTCCCCCACGTCGATCTCCGGGAGCTCCCGGTCGATGGCGAACTTGTCGTTATTTTCGCAAAGGCTCCCCACCACGTCGTAGAGGTGGTCGTGGGGGGCATCCTCCTTGCCCAGGACGGTTATGTGGTGATACGCCCCGTACATGGCCGGGCGCATCAGGTTGCAGGCGCAGGCGTCCACACCGATGTACTCCTTATAAATGTGCTTTTCATGCACCACCCGGGTGAGAAGGCACCCGTAGGGGCCCAGCATGTAGCGGCCCAGCTCCGTGAAAATCTTCACGTCCCCCATGCCGGCGGGGACAAGAATGTCATTGTACGCCTCCCGGACGCCGCTGGCGATGAGTTCGATGTTGGGGGCGGTCTGGTCGGGGTAGTACGGGATGCCGATGCCGCCGGAGAGGTTCACGAAGTCGATCTTCGCGCCCGTGGCGTTCTTGAGCTCCACCGCCAGGGTGAAGAGCTGCCGGGCCATCATGGGGTAATACTCGTTGAAAGTGGCGTTGGACACAAGGAACGCGTGGATGCCGAAGCTCTCCGCGCCTAATCCGAGCAGATCCCGGTAGGCGCTCTTCATCTGGCCCCGGGTCATGCCGTACTTGGCGTCCCGGGGGTTATCCATGATCTGGTTGGCCACGGAGAAGACGCCGCCGGGGTTGAAGCGGCAGCAGATGGTCTTGGGGATGCCGCAGATGTCATTGAGGAATTTGACGTGGGTGTAGTCGTCCAGGTTGATGATGGCCCCGAGCTTGCGGGCCTTTTTCATATCGGCCACGGGGGTCTCGTTGGAGGAGAACATGATGTCCTGCCCGGAAAAGCCACATTTTTCGCTTAAAATGAGCTCAGTGAGGCTGGAGCAGTCCACGCCGCAGCCCTCTTCCTTCAAAATCTTCAAAATCTTCGGCGTGGGCGTGGCCTTGACGGCGAAATACTCCTTATAACCGGAGTTCCAGGAGAAGGCCTTATAGAGTCTGCGGGCGTTTTCCCGGATGCCGCGCTCGTCATAAACGTGTACGGGAGTGCCGTATTGGGCGGCAATCTCCTCAAATTTTTCCCTGTTTGCGAAAGTAGTCTTCATCGAATTACCCCTCCGAAGTGTGAATACGGAATTTATTTTAAACCATTTACCGCGCTAATGCAACCTTTTGAGGAAAAATAAATTATACCGAATTGAGACGCCCGCGCGGCGGTTTTTCATCTTTTTCGACAAAAATCAATATCATGCGTTTTTCTTCTTGACACGCATCCATAGATTGTAGTATATTTTTCAAGGATACTTTTAAGGCGATCATCATGAGCCCGGCAAGGTGTCAATGTGGATACTGTTTCACCTGTCCGGGACGCCGGTCAGGTGTTTTTTTATGTCCTTTGAGGGCCATACGGCCCTTTGGAGAAATAAATTTTCAGGGGGAAAGGATAAGCATGAATCTTACCTACAACATCAAGGACAAGCCCGGCTTTGCAAAGACCCTGGTCTTCGCCCTCCAGCAGCTGCTGGCCATTATGGCCGCCACCATCGCGGTGCCCGGCATCATCGGCAACGGCATGAGCCAGACCGCCGCCCTCTTCGGCGCCGGCGTGGGGACCCTCGTGTATCTGGCGTTCACCAAGTTCAAGAGCCCCGTGTTCCTGGGCAGCTCCTTCGCCTTCATCGGCTCCATGAGCGCCGCCTTCGCCGGCGCCGTCTCCGTTGAGATCGGCTACGCCGGACTTGTCATCGGCGCTCTCATCGCGGGCCTGGTGTATGTGGTCATCGCCCTCGTCATCAAGGCCGTGGGTGTGCGCTGGATCGACAAGCTGATGCCCCCTGTCATCATCGGGCCCACCGTGGCCATCATCGGGCTGAGCTTAGCTGGGAACGCCGTGGGCGACCTTCTGGGCACCTCCGGGGCCGTGCAGAACGGCGCTTCCACCTATGTGTGCATTATCTGCGGCCTTGTGACCCTGGGCGTCACCATGGCTTGCTCCGTCTACGGCAAGAAGATGGTGAAGATGATTCCCTTCATCATCGGCATCCTGGCCGGGTACGCCGTGGCGCTGTGCTTCACCCTCATCGGAAAGGCCGCCGACAACGCCGCCTTCATCATCATCGACTTTTCCAAATTTGAGTCCATGACCTGGGTCCCCGACTTCACCTTCCTGAAGGCCGCCAAGGGCCTGTCCGGGATCACCGGCACCTACATCGCCACCCTGGCTGTGGCTTACGCGCCTGTGGCCTTCGTGGTCTTTGCCGAGCACATCGCCGACCACAAGAACC
>CANQZF010000137.1 GCA_947628265.1 uncultured Oscillospiraceae bacterium | reverse complement strand
GGAATAGGCAGACAGGCACGTTTGAGGTGCGTGTGTCGAATGACGTGTGAGTTCAAGTCTCATCTCTCGCACCAAAACGGGCGTCGGCTTTGCCGGCGCCCGTTTTGCTGTTCGAGATGAGCCTTCGTCCCCGGCTCCGCCGGGGACGCCCCCGCCGCAAAGCGGCGGGGGTTTCATTGAACGTGAGGGGGAACCCTGACGGTTCCCCCTCACAAACCCCCTCCCTCCGAAGACTTTACCTCTTCACTTTTCACTATTCACTTCTGCGAGGTGTTTATTATGTACATCCACTACACCCTCCCCCTCCGCTTTTCCGCTTCGGATTTTACCGCCTCCGGCAAAATTCGGGCATCCTCTGTTTTGCACGCCTTTCAGGACATCGCCAAGGCCCACGCCACCGCCGCGGGGCTGGGGTTTGACGTGCTTATGGCCAGGAACCTCATCTGGGTCATCACCCGCTCGCGGTTCCGGGTGCTGGGGGAGCTTGTGCCGGACGTGGAATACACCCTGCTCTCCTATCCCAGGCGCACCGGGTCGCTCATCTATGACAGGGACTTCCACATCCTCTCCCCCGGCGGGGAAGAGCTGGTGGTGGGGGCCAGCCAGTGGTGTGTGGTGAACGCCCTCACACGCCACGTGGAGCAGACGGACGTGGACTTTCAGGGCATCTACAACCCGGAGCCCGCCATCCCCGAGGGGATCCGCCGGATACGGCCAAAAGACCTGACTCCCGTCTCCCGCCACCGGGTGACGGAGGCGGACTTGGACGAAAACGACCACACCAACAACTGCCGCTACGCCGACATGGCCCTGGAGGTCCTGGGCCTGGAGTCCGTCCGGGAGCTGACCATGAACTTCGACTCCGAGACCCGCCTGGGGGACGAAATAGAGCTCTTCACCGCCCCCAACGGCGTCGCCGCCGGCAAAAAGGACGGGGCGCTGGTCTTTTCCGCCTGCGCCCAATAAAATAAGTGACATTAACCCCCTCGGCTTTTTTACCGAGGGGGTTTGTCTGTCAATTTTTCGTTATCATCCCCAGCCTCTTGCCCATGCGGCTCAGAAGCTCGTTGGTGATGCTGCCGGAGGCTGCAGCGACCTCCGGGGCCGTCAGCTCCTCCTCCCCGTCCCGGCCGATGAGGGTGACGGCGTCGCCCACACGGACGCCGGGGATGTCCGTCACGTCCACGGACATCTGATCCATGCAAATTTTTCCCGCCACCGGGGCGCGGCGGCCGCGAAGGAGGACATAGCCCCTCCCGCAGGAAAGGCTTCTGGGGTATCCGTCGCCGTAGCCCACGGGCAGCACGGCGATGACGCTGTCCCGCGCCGCCATAAAGGCCCGGTCGTACCCCACGCCCTCCCCCGCCTTCACCCGGAGGAGGTGCGCCACCGTGGTCCTCATGGAGAGCACCGGCGCGAGATCCAGCTGCAGCTTCGTCACGTCCCCCGGGGCGCTCAGGACGCCGTAGAGGGAGACGCCCTCCCGCACGTAGTCGCACTGAAGCTCCGGGTAGTTGAGAAGCCCGTAGCTGCTCTGGATGTGGACCTTGGGGATGGCGACACCCCGCGCTTTCAGCGCCTCCAAAAGGCCGTAAAATCTCTTGATCTGGAGCTCGCTGTACCGGCAGTCCCCCTCCGCAAGGCTCTCGGAGGTGCCAAGGTGGGTGTAGATGCCGGTAATTTCAATGTTTTTGAGCCCAAAGGCCCCGGCGACGCCCTCCGCGTCCTCCCAAGCATACCCCAGCCGGTGCATCCCGGTGTCCACCTTCAAGTGTGCCCGGACCCGGACGCCCTGGTCATCCAATTTTTTGGCGTACTCGCCGTCAATGAGGGTTTGGGTAATGCGGTAGCGCCGCAGCTCCCCCGCCCTTTCGGGGTCGGTCCAGCCCAAAATCAAAATTTCTCCGGGAATGCCGTACCTACGAAGCTCGATGCCCTCGTCCAGCGTGGCCACGGCGTAGGCCCGCACGCCCAATTTCGCCAGCCTCTCGGCCACCTTGAACATTCCGTGGCCGTAGGCGGAGGCCTTCACCACCGCCATAAGGGCGCAGCCCTCCGGCGCGGCCTCGTTTATGACCCGGACGTTGTGCTCCAGCGCCCCCAGGTCGATCTCCAGATACGCCCTGTCGGTACCGGGGAGGTGCTTTGCCCTTTTGGGCCCCTTTTTCTCCCACAGGAGCGTGAGGACAGCGCTGACCGCCAAGGTGGAGAGGCACACCACTGCGTAATGGACGAGGCTGTTTTCCACCAGCACGTCCCAGAGCCCCAGGGGCCTCGCCGCGAACCGCACCGCCACGATGGCCATGGGGTGCAGGAGGTAGACCAGCAGCGCCGCCGTCCCCAGTCCCTTTTTCCGCGTCCCCTTAAAGCTCAAAAGGCACTCAAAGAGGAACACCATGCAAAGGGGCAGCAGCACATACATACTGTCGTGCCGCTGAAGGCCAAAATGCCGCAGGGTCAGGGCCTCCCCGCACATGAGGGCAAAACTCACGATAAAGCCGGGGACGCTTATTTTCAAGGGCATCCGTTTACGCTCCGCCAGCATACCGCCCAGAACGAAAAACACCGGGGCCATGAAAAGCCCGTTTCTCGTGTAGTCCGTGACCTCAAAGAGTGCGTCGTAGGCACTTTTGAGCATGGGGACCCGCTCCGCCAGCCCATAATAGCTGTCCCCAAACAGCCCTATGGCGTAAAGGACAAGGGAAATGACCAGCGCCCACCGGAACCCCAGCTTTCGCGTAAAGAACCAGGCAATGGCGGCCCCCAAAAAGGCGGCAGGGAGGTACCACAGGTGGTAAAACGTCCCGTCAAAGACGATGTCCTTCAAAATATTGGGCAAAAGATGCTCCCCCCGGAAATACCCGGCGTAAACGTTGAGGGGAATGTAAAGGACCGTGGCCGCCAGGTAAATGAGGGCCGTCTTTTTCAAAAAGGAGACGAGCCTCCCGGCCCCGTCGGCGTACCGGGAGATCAGGAAAAAGCCGGAGGTCATGAGAAAAAAGGGCACGGCAACCCGGGCGATCACCCGCGTCAGCACAAAATCCGCCGTCTGGCTGTAGCTCGCCAGGGGAGACGTGTGGATGGCGATCACCAAAAGGGCGGCTACAAGCCGGAAGCCGTCGATACCCGCAAAGCTCTTCTTCGTCATAGCGCCCCGCTCAGTCCACATAAAGGCCGATGATCTTTTCCAGCATCTGGGCAAAGCTCAGCCCGATGCCCTTCATCATGTTGGGGTAGCGGCTGTGGGAGGTAAAGCCGGGGATGGTGTTGACCTCGTTGAAGACGATCCGGCGGGAGGGGGTGAAGAACATATCGACTCTCGCAAAGCCGGAGCATCCCAGGGCCCGGTAGATGACCTTCGCCGCCTCCTGGACGCGCTTTTCGTCCTCAGGGCTTATTCTGGCGGGCATGTGGATGCTGGAGGTCTTCAGGGTGTACTTCTCCGTGTAGTCGAAAAAGCCCTGGGACAGCTCGATCTCGTCCACCCGGCCCACGGTGAGCTCGTCGATGCCCATCACGGCGCACCCCACCTCGAAGCCCTCGATGGCCTCCTCCACGATGACCTCAAAGTCGTGCTCAAAGGCCAAATCGATGGCGGCCTCCAGCTCGTTTTCCGAGGCGACCTTGGTGATGCCAAAGGACGACCCCGCCCGCACGGGCTTTACAAAGAGGGGGTAGGTCAGCGTCCCGTTGATTTTCTGCACCGCCTCCCGCCGCTGATACCGGCGGAAGGTCACGGACCTGGGGACTGCGATGCCCTCCAGACTCACCAGCCTGTGGGCCCGCTCCTTGTCCATGCACAGGGCCGAGGAAAGAGTGCCGCAGCCGATGATGGGCACGCCCGCCAGCTCAAAAAGCCCCTGGACCGTGCCGTCCTCCCCGTTTTTCCCGTGGAGCACCGGGAGGGCAAGGTCGATGCGCAAGAGCGTGTATGTATCCCCGGAGAGCTCCAATATTCCGCCTTTGTCGCTCCGGCTCTGGCTGACCGCCACTGGCCGCAGCTGCTCCTTATCCTCAAACCAGGTGTTGTCCGGGAGCTTCGATAAGTCCCCCGTGTAGTGATACCAGTCCCCGCCCCTGGTGATGCCGATGGGCAGGACGTCGAATTTTTCCCGGTCGATATTTTCAAAAACGGAGTACGCCGACTGGAGCGAGACCTCGTACTCCGTAGAATTCCCCCCGAAAATAACGGCAATGCGCTTCTTTTGCATGGTAATACCCTCTTTTTGATTTGTACTTCAAAGAGGTATTATATCATAGCCCAAATAAGATTACCATACCCCCGCCCCAATTTTTCTCTTTTCTCTTTTCATGGCAAGTCCCTCCATAAATTTACGGTCTTTCGATTTGGGGCTCTTCTTTACCTTCGTTTTTCAAAGCCCCTCTGAGCCAATCTATTCTTCTCTCCACGCACTTTTTCAGCAGTTTACTTTTTGTCGCCGTTTCAAAGCCGTGGCACGCGCCCTTTACCTCATGAAGCCGGGCCTCTATCCCCTGCTCTCTCAGCTTTCGGAACAGCAGCGCCCCCTCGTCCCGGAGGGCGTCAAACTGCGCCACCTCGATGTACGTGGGCGGGAACCCGGCAAAGGACGGCGCCTCCAGCGGGGAGGCGTACTCGATCCTCTCCGGCTGCCCGCCCCCAAGGTACGCCTCCCACATCATTTTGGAGAGCCTCGCGTCAAAAACCGGGGTGTCCACGTATTTCCGCATAGACGCGGTCTCCATCCGCCTGTCCGTGACCGGGTAGACGAGGAGCTGCGCGTCCGGCATACGCGCTCCCTGGTCCCTGGCCATAAGGGACACGGCCAGGGCGAGAGCGCCGCCGGCGCTGTCCCCGGCGATGACGAGAGGCCCGCCGCCGGTATACTCCAACGCCCACTTGTACGTACACCAGCAGTCCTCCGCCGGGACGGGGAAGGGGTGCTCCGGCGCCAGGCGGTAGTCGGTATAGACGACCCTGCACGGCAGGGCCGAGGCGTAGAGCTTCGCCATACGGTGGTGGGCAAAGGACGCCTTCAGCACAAAAGCCCCGCCGTGAAAGAGCACCATGCACGGAAATTCCCCTTCGTGCCGGGCAGGCTCGATGACCAGCGTGTCCA
>CANQZF010000136.1 GCA_947628265.1 uncultured Oscillospiraceae bacterium | reverse complement strand
TGGTATAATTATGATGAATGATTATGTAAAAGGGGGCGGCGCGGTGAAAAAGAGGATATTTGTTCTTCTCATAGCTGCGGCGCTTTTGCTGGGGCTCGCGGGGTGTACGGAGACGTCGGCGGACGACCTCTACGCCCTGCCGGAGCTCCCGGAGGGGTATCTGCGGCTCCAGAGCGCCGTGGACGGGTTCCTCTCCGCCGGGGCGGTGTACGCCGCGCCCTCCGCCGGCTCCAACCGACAGCCCATCCAGCGGGAGGACATCGACGGCGACGGCGTCCAGGAGGTCCTGGCGTTTTTCAGCGTGGCCGGCTCCGACAGGCCGTTGAAGATCGTGATCTTCCGGGAGGACGGCGGCGAATACAGGGAGATCGCCCGCATCGAGGGGGAGGGCAGCGGCATTGAGCGCGTCTCCTACCTCGACATGGACGGCGACGGCGTCCGGGAGATCGCCGTGGGCTGGCAGATGGGCACGGGCATCAACCTGCTGGCCGTCTACTCCATGAAAAACTGGCTGGTCAACCAGATCGTACATACCAACTACACCCAGTTCTCCGTCTGCGACCTGGACGGGGAGACAGGCAGCGAGCTATTGGTGCTGCGGCTGTCCACCTCGGACCTCACCGGGGAGGCGGAGCACTACATCCTCACCCGGGACGGGGAGGTGGTCAGCTCCACCGCCCGGCTCTCCACAGGGCTGGAGGCGCTGGAGCGCGTCCGGTCCACGCCCCTTTTGGGGGGCAGCTCGGCGGTGCTGGTGGAGAGCACCTACAACGCCAGCGGCCTTGTGACGGACGTGCTGTGCTGCCGGGGCGGGAGGCTCACAAATGTCTCCCTGGACGAGGCCAGCGGCGTCAGCGACGCCACGGTGCGGGCCCATAAGACGTATTCCAGAGACATAAACGACGACGGGGTGCTGGACATCCCCAGGCTCATACCCCTTCCCGCCACCGGCGAGACCACCGCCTACTACATGCTGGAGTGGCACTCCTACTACGGCTACGGCGGGGAGAGGATGGTATCCACCACCTACAGCAACTACGCCGACTCCTGGTATCTGACCCTGCCCAAGGAGTGGATCGGGCATATGACCGTGTCCCGGAAGGACGGGGCCTCCGGCGAGCGCTGCATCGTCTTCTCCCTGCTCAGCGAGGACGGCGGGCGCGGCCAGGACTTCCTGGCGCTCTACACCTTCTCCGGCGAGAACCGGGGCGAGCTGGCCGCCGTGGGGAACCGGTTCGTGCTCCTCAGGACCCAGGAGACCATCTACGCGGCGGAGATCCTGGCAAATTCGGAGGGCTTCCCCCTGCCCATTAGCCGGGAGCTTTTGCGGAAGAATTTCAGCATCATCTATTCCGAGTGGATAACAGGCGAGACTTAAGAGGAGGAATCAATGAAGAAGGTACTTGTGCTTGAGGATGAGACAAGCATCCGAAGCTTTGTGGTCATCAATTTAAAGCGCTCCGGCTACGACCCCGTGGAGGCGGGCACCGGCGCCGAGGCGCTAAAGCAAATGGAGCTCAACCCCGACATCAAGGTGGCGCTTTTGGACATCATGCTCCCGGATATGGACGGGTTCGAGGTGTGCCGCCAGATCCGGGCCACCAATTCCAAGATCGGCATTATCATGCTCACCGCCCGCACCCAGGAGATGGACAAGGTCACGGGCCTCATGACCGGGGCCGACGACTATGTGACAAAGCCCTTCTCCCCCGCGGAGCTGACGGCCCGCATCGACGCCCTCTACCGGCGCGTGGGCGGCGGTGACGAGGTCCCCTCGGACGAGGTGGTCCACGGCCCCTTCCGCCTCAATCTGCGCAACAGGACCTTGGAGAAAAACGGCGAGCGTGTGCGGCTCACACAGGTGGAGTACGCCATCATCAAGCTCTTCATGGAAAACCCCGGCAGGGCCCTCTCCCGGGAGGACATCCTCAACTCCGTCTGGGGCCGGGACTACTTCGGCGAGGTGAAGATCGTGGACGTGAACATCCGGAGGCTTCGCATCAAGATCGAGGACGACCCCACGAACCCGACTTATATAAATACGGTCTGGGGCTACGGATATAAGTGGGGATTTTAAAATAGTCCCTTAAGCGGCTTCAGCGGCGACGACGAAAGGCAGGTGACAAGTGTGGCGAAGGCGGCGAAAAAACGGCATCCCCTGAAGATTCGGGGCCTGAGAAAGCGCTATATGCTCACCACCATGCTGGTCATTTTGCTTTTGGTCATCATCGCGGTGACGGCCTACTCCCTGACCATGAGAAACAGCGTCTACATGAACCTCCGGGAGGGGCTCTACACCAAGGCCAAGACCGCCGCGGACTTTTTCGCAAACTACGTGACCCACACGTACGCGGAGTATTACGACAGCGCCTATATGTATGTGGCGGATTTTGACGACGTGAACCGGCTGGAGCTCCAGTTCATTAACTTGGGGGGCCAGATCGAGCTGAGCTCCCACTACATGACCGCCGGCAGCGTCCCGGGGACCCAGGACATCGCCGAGGCCCTGTCCACCGGGAAGATCTCCGGCTGGGACGGGTACTCCGACAGTACCGGCGAGCACCTTATGAGCGTGGCGGCCCCCATGACCTACTCCAACGGCCAGATCATCGGCGTGATGCGGTATGTCACCAGCCTCAAGCCCGCGGACAGGCTGGTGCGGACCAACGTCCTGGCGGCCTCCGCCTTTGGGCTGGTGGTGATCGCCCTGGTGGCGGTCATCAGCATGGTGTTCCTGGAGAGCGTGGTGACCCCCATGCGGGAGATCACCGCCGCCGCCAAGCAGATCTCCGGCGGCAGCTACGGCATCCAGATCGGCAACCGCTACCGGGACGAGATGGGCGACATGGTCAAGGCCATCAACGAGATGTCGTTGAAAATAAGCCAGTCGGAGAAGGCCCAGACGGAGTTCATCTCCTCCGTCTCCCACGAGCTGCGCACCCCCCTCACCGCCATCACCGGCTGGGGCGAGACTTTGAGCTACAACGAAAATCTGGACGAGGAGACGAAGCGCGGCATCGGCATCATTTTGCAGGAGGCCCGGAGGCTCACCAAGATGGTGGAGGAGCTTCTGGAATTCACCAGGATGCAGGACGGGCGCTTCACCCTGAACGCCAGGCCCTGCGACGTGGCGGCGGAGCTGGAGGACTCCATCTTCACCTACCGGGAGCTTTTAAAGCAGGACGACATGACCGTGGAGTACGAGCCCTCCGATGAGGAGCTTCCCCTTATAAACGGCGACCCGGCCCGGCTCCGGCAGGTCTTCTATAACCTCTTCGACAACGCCGCCAAGTACGCGAGAGACGGCAAGCGCATCACCGTCTCCACCGGCACCGACGGGGAGAACGTGTTCATCCGCCTCCGGGACTACGGCCCCGGCGTCCCCGAGGACGAGCTGGAGCGGGTGAAGCTCAAATTCTATAAGGGCAACTCCCGGGAGCGGGGCAGCGGCATCGGGCTTGCCGTCTGCGACGAGATCATCAAGTACCACGGCGGCGACCTCACCCTCTCCAACGCCGAGGGCGGGGGGCTGCTGGTCACCATACGGATACCCATCGAGCCCACTTTTGAATGATTTTTGGAGGCGTAAAATTGGCAAAGAATAAGGTATGTTTTCGTACCTCCATCGGCGGGCAGGCGCTGATGGAGGGGATCCTGATGCGGGGCGTAGATAAGCAGGCTATCGTCGTGCGCAAACCCGACGGGGAGCTGGAGACAAAGGTGGAGCCCATCCGGGCCCTCCGGCAGAAATACCCCATCCTGGGCTGGCCCTTTATTCGTGGGTCCGTGAATTTTGTGGAGACGCTCATAAACGGCGTCAAGGCCCTGATGTACTCCGCAAGCTTCCTCCCCGAGGAGGAGCAGGGGGAGCCCAGTAAGCTGGACCTCTGGCTGGAAAAGCACCTCTCCGGCGAGAAGGCGGAGAAGGCCGTCATCGGCGTCTCCGTGTTTCTGGGAATTTTGCTGGCGGTGGGGCTCTTCTTCATGCTGCCCACGATTTTGGCGGGACTTTTCACCGGCATCGTTAAAAACCGCATCCTGCGCAATCTCATCGAGGGCGTCATCCGCATCGTCATCTTCCTTGTCTACATCATCCTGGCCTCGAAGATGAAGGAGATAAAGCGGGTCTGGATGTACCACGGCGCGGAGCACAAGACCATCTTCTGCTACGAAAAGGGCCTGGACCTCACCGTGGAGAACGCCCGCTCCCAGCCGCGTCTCCACCCCCGGTGCGGCACCAGCTTCCTCTTCATCGTCATGATCGTGAGCATCCTGGTGACCAGCGTCGTCAGCTGGTCCAACGTGTGGATACGCCTTCTGCTGCGCCTGGCGCTGCTGCCCGTCATCGTGGGCATCAGCTATGAGATCATCAAGTACGCCGGCCGCCACGACAACATATTGACCACCGTCCTCTCCGCTCCCGGCAAGGCCCTGCAGCTCATCACCACCGCCGAGCCCGACGACTCCATGCTGGAGGTGGCTATTGAGTCCTTAAAGCTGGTCCTCCCGGATGAAGAGGGATCGGACAGATGGTAAAAAGGGGGTCCTTGGGATAAAGACATATAACGACATCTATCTGGACATCCGGCGGGATCTGAAGGCCGCCGGGGTGGAGGACTACAGCCTGGAGGCGCGGCTCTTGCTGGGCGCGGCCTCCGGGAAATCTAAGGAGGAGCTGCAGCGGGACATGAACCTCTACGCCGCCTCCGAGGCGGAGGCCCGCGCCCGGGAGATGGCCGCGCGGCGTCTCTCCGGGGAGCCCATCGCCTACGTCCTGGGGGAGTGGGAGTTCATGGGCCTTCCCTTCAAGGTGGACCGGCACGTGCTGATCCCCCGGCCCGACACGGAGGTTTTGGCCGAGCGGGCTATCGGGTACCTACGGGCTGGCAAGGGCGACGGCGCGCGGGTGCTGGACCTCTGCTGCGGCACCGGGTGCGTGGGCATCTCCATCGCTAAATACGTGGCCACCTGCCGCCATGTGGTGCTGGTGGACAACTCCCCCCACGCCATCATGACCACCCGGGCCAACATTCTGAAAAACGGCGTCACCCGCATCGCCCCCTGCATCGACGCGGACGCCACGAAGGCCCCGCCGGTGAGCCTCGATAA
>CANQZF010000135.1 GCA_947628265.1 uncultured Oscillospiraceae bacterium | reverse complement strand
CCGGTGATGAGGTTCTTCATCTTGGTGCGCACGAAGGCCGCGCCCTTGCCGGGCTTGACGTGCTGGAACTCCACGACCATGACGGGCTTTCCCTCGTACTCAAAGGTCTTGCCGTTGCGAAAATCGCTGGCGGTAATTGTTGCCATATTTTTATCCTCCCGTAGGTATAATTCACATCTAAATCATTTTACCGCATATTCCGGTATTTTGCAAGACTTTTTTACGCGCGGAACACCAAAAGCTCCTTGGGAAGGTCGGTGAGGTCGAAGCATCCGCCCTCTTTTATCTCGATGACGTCCTCGATGCGCACGCCGAAGTGCCCGGGGAGGTAAATTCCCGGCTCCATGGAGATCACCGCGCCGGGGAGCAAAACGTCCTCGCTTCTGGTGGAGCAGGTGGGGAACTCGTGAATGTCGATGCCCACGCCGTGGCTCAGGGAGTGGGTAAAGTACTCCCCGTACCCGGCGTCCGTGATGACCCGACGGGCCACGCCGTCCAGCTCCCGGCCCAGCATCCCCGCTTTCGCGGCCTTGATGGCCTCGGTCTGGGCCAGGAGAACGGTGTTGTAGACCTTCACCATCTCCTGGGTGGGCTCGCCGATGGCCACGGTGCGGGTGGTGTCGGAGCAGTAGCCCTTATAGAGGGCGCCGAAATCCATGGTGAGGAAGCCCCGCTGGAGCTTTACGTCCCTGGGCTTGCCGTGGGGGACGCTGGAGAGGCTGCCGGAGACCACAATGGGGTCAAAGGACTTATCCTCCGCGCCCAGCTTTAGCATCTGGCACGTCAGCTCCGCCGCCAGCTCCCGCTCGGTGATGTCGGGGGTAATGAGCTTTAAGGTGTTGGTGAAGGCCTCGTCCGCGATGCGCTGGGCCTTTACAAGGATCTCCATCTCCTCGTCGGATTTGATCATCCGGAGGTCCCGGAGGAGCTTTTGCCCGGGGACAAATTCGGGGGCCAGCTTCTCCTCAAAGCGCTTATACGCGGCGTAGGAGAGGCTCCCCTCCTCCACCGCCAGCTTTGTCACGTTGTGGGAGGCCAGGAACTCATTTTCGATGTCCAAAAGGGGCTTGTCGTTGGAGCAAATGACCTCCGCCTCCGTGATGCTGCGGCTGGCCTCCTCAAAATACCGGGCGTCAATGAAAAGGGCCGCCGCGCCGTCGGCGCAGATAAAGAGGTCCCCGGCGCTGGAGCGAAATCCCGTGGCGTAATAGCGGTTCTGGGGGCTCGTGACGAAGATGGCCCCGGCGTCGGTGTCCCGCAGGGCGGCGCTGATCTTTTTGATGTTGTTCATATGAAAAACTCCTTTACTTATGTTTTCTCTCCCGCCGGAACGGGAGCTCCAGGAAATATCGGATCGCCAAAAATGGATTTGTAAATTTGATGGGCTCCACCAGGAGTATTTTCACCCCCGCCAAATTGGCAGCAATGGTATCGGTGTAGATCTGGTCCCCCACCAGGGCCGTACGGTCTTTGTCAATCCCGGTGATTGCCAGGGCCTCCCGCACGCCCCGGGGGCTGGGCTTTCCCGCCCGTTTTATGTAGGGGATGTCCAGAATCTTCGCGAAAACCTCCGGCCGCTGGCTTTTGTTGTTGGAGACGATGTAGAGCCGGACCCCGGAGGATTTGACACGCCGTGCCCAATCGAGGATCTCCGGCTCCAGCGTCAGGGTCTTGTAGGGGGCGACGGTGTTGTCCACGTCTAAAATGAGAAGGTCGATGCCCATATCCCGCAAAAGCTCCGGGCTTATGTCCTCCGCCTTTTGAAATTTTCGGTCCGGAAAGAGAGAAAAACTCATAGTCGGCTCCCAACGGCATAAAATTCTAATACGGACAAGTCCGATTATAACACATAAGCGAGGAAATGTACATGACCGAGACAAGATTTTTTCTCTCCTCTCCCCCGGATACGGCGGTGGAGGCCTCCCAGGCGGGACCCGTCTCCCTGATGGCCTACCGCGTGGGGCGGAGCTTCCGGCTCCAGCGCTCCTATGGCACACCGGTGAGGGCAGAGCTCATGGACGTGGACTGTACCACCCTCACGGGCTACGGCCCCCACGGGGCGCTGGCGGCGGAGCTCACCCGGGAGTGCCGCCGCATGGGGTATGGGGGGATGGTCCTGGACCTGCCCCGGCCCACGGCGCAGCTCACGGCCTTTTGCGCCCTATTGTGTGAAGAGGCGTCCCGCTTAGGGCTGGGGCTCTATGTGCCGGAGCGCTACGCCGCCGCCTGTCCGGGGGCGAAGATCGTCACGCCCGCCCAAAACCTCTCCGGCACCTACGAGGGGCGTATCCGGGACCTTATCGCAAGGTACGGCGCCGGGAACGTGGCGCTGGAGCTGGAGCGGGTCCACACGGATTTCGCCCTCCCGGCCAGGACGGGCCTTGGCAGCGTCACGGCAAATCCCCGGCTTATCCCGGAGCGGACCTTCTACTCCCCGGAGCTTCGGGCCAACTACCAAAGCTACCTCCAAAACGGCAGGGCGCACCTGGTTTTGTGGGATGACTTAAACTCCCTCAAGGAAAAGATCGCCGCCGCCAGGGACCTTGGCGTCACGGAATTTTTCCTCTACTACCCCCACGTCGTGGACATCCTCCCGGATTTGAAAGTCTGTTTTTCTACTGAATGCCCAATAACCTCAAGACCCGCCCCCTGATCGGAGGGCGGGTCTTTGAGTGGGGAAATTTCCTTATTTGAGCATACTTTGCTCCCAGCAATCGTAGGGCTTGATACCCAGAAGCTCCGCCACCGTGGGGGCCACGTTGGCGAGGCCGAAGGAGGGGTCGTCCTTCATCTCGTGGCGGCAGTCGGGGTCGTAGATGATGAAGGGCACGGGGTTTAAGCTGTGGGCCGTGCGGACGGAGATATTCCCTTTCTTGTCCTTTTCCAGCATCTGGTCGGCGTTGCCGTGATCGGCGGTGACAATGAGGATAGCGCCCGCCTCCTCGGCGGCCTTCTTGACCCGGGCAAGGCACAGGTCCACGGACTCCACGGCGATCTCGGTGGCCGGGAGGCTCCCGGTGTGACCCACCATGTCGCCGTTGGGGTAGTTGCAGCGGATAAAGCCGTACTTTCCGCTCTCAAGGGCGGCGATCACAAGGTCGGTGATCTCAGTGCCCTTCATCCAGGGGCACTCGTCAAAGGAGCGCACGTCGGAGGGGACCTCCTCCCAGGTCTCCAGCTCCTCGGAGAACTTCTCGGAGCGGTTGCCGTTCCAGAAGTAGGTGACGTGGCCGTATTTCTGGGTCTCGGAACAGGCGTACTCGTTGACGCCGTTCTCCACCAGAAGCTCCGTCAGGGTGTGGCGGATCTCGGGGGGATTTACAAGGAAGCTCTTGGGGATGCAAAGGTCCCCGTCGTACTGGAGCATCCCGGCGTACTTCACGTTGGGGACGACGCCTCTGTCGAAGTGGTCGAACTCCGCGCCGCCGTCAAAGGCCATGGAGATCTCCAGCGCCCGGTCGCCCCGGAAGTTAAAGAGGATGACGCTGTCGCCGTCCTGGATCTTCCCCACAGGCTCACCGTTCTCCGCGATGACGAAGGCGGGCAGGTCCTGGTCGATGGCGCCGGTCTCGGCCCTATAGGTCTCGATGGCCTCCCGGGCGGAGGCGAAGGCGCGGCCCTGGCCGTGGACGTGGACGTCCCAGCCGGTCTTGACCATGCCCCAGTTGGCCTGGTAGCGGTCCATGGTGATCTTCATGCGTCCGCCGCCGGAGGCGATGCGCCCGTCGAAGGAGGCGTCGTTGAGCTCCGCAAGGACGTTTTCAAGCTGGTCCACGTACTCGAGGGCGGAGGTGGCGGGGACGTCGCGGCCGTCTAAAAGGATGTGGACGCGCACGCTTTTGACGCCCTCGGCCTTGGCCTCACGGAGCATGGCGATGAGGTGGCTTATGTTGGAGTGGACGTTGCCGTCGGAGAGGAGCCCCAAAAAGTGCATGGTCCCGCCGCTCTTTTTCACATTGTCCACCAGGGACTTCCAGGTGTCGGAGGAGAAAATCTTGCCGGACTCGATGGACTCGTTGACGAGCTTGGCCCCCTGGGAGTATATCTGGCCGCAGCCCAGGGCGTTGTGGCCCACCTCGGAGTTGCCCATGTCGCCGTCGGAGGGCAGACCCACCGCCTCGCCGTGGGCGCGGATGGTGCGCCAGGGGCTCACGCGCTTCAGCTCGTCCAGAGTGGGGGTGTTGGCCTTAGCCACCATATTCCCCAGCTCCGACGGGGTCTCCCCCACGCCGTCCATGACCACAAGGACTACAGGTTTTTTCATATATACAGCCTCCTGTAACTTTTAAAATTCTGTATGTAGAATAAATCAACCACGGGAAATTGTCAAGCGTTCCCCGGGGAGGATTTTACTTCCTCATCTTCTCCGTAAGGGACGTGACCATGCCCGTGAGCTTGGCAAGGTCCTTCGTGGCCATGCCCTCGCAGGATTTCGCGGCCTCCGCGAGCTTATTCACGGCCTCCAGGAGCCTCCGGAAGGCGTCGTTGGCGCGCTTGCGGGCGGGAGAGACGGGCTTTTCCTTCCTCACCGGGATGCCCTCGGTGATGCGGACAAACTCCCCGGCGGCAAGGTCGTACTCCGTCCCGGAGTAGGGGGCGTAGGCGTCGATCCCCCGCTCCTCCCGCAAGGTCCGGGCCAGCTCCTCGCAGGCCCCCTCGTCCCCGTGGTTCACAAAGACCTGGGCGGGCTTCTCCGTAAAGCCGTCCATCCAGTCCAAAAGCCCCTGCCTGTCCGCGTGGCCCGAGACGCCGGGGAGATACTGGATCTCCGCGTTCACCGCCACGTCGTCGCCGAAGAGCTTTACGCTCTTCGCCCCGTCGTAGATGGCCCTGCCCAGCGTCCCCACGGCCTGATAGCCCACAAAGAGCACCATGCACTCCGGCCGCCAGAGGTTATATTTGAGGTGGTGCCGGACCCGCCCCGCGTCGCACATCCCCGAAGCGGAAATGATGACCTTGGGCTCCATGTCCGTGTTGAGGGCCCGGGACTCGTCGGTGGAGGTGGTGAGATAGAGCCCCGGGAACACCAGGGGATTCTCCCCCGCCGCCATGACGGCGCGGGTCTCCTCGTCCAGATACTGAGTGTCGCACTGCATGAAAACGGAGGTGG
>CANQZF010000134.1 GCA_947628265.1 uncultured Oscillospiraceae bacterium | reverse complement strand
AGGGCGGAGAGCCGTGGGCTTCGGGCTATGAAGGAGGCCAGCCGGATAGCGGAGACGCATGGGAACGCTGAAATGACGCTGGAGGAGATCAACGCCGAAATCGACGCCGCCCGCAGGGAGGAGTCACTATCGTGAAGAGATTTGTGAACGACATTAGCCGCGCGCCCTCACTCTCTGGCGTAGACGTGGAGGAAGACCACCTCGTTGGGCTGGACGGTCTGGGTAAAGCGGAGGGTGGCGTCCTGGGTCTGGGGGATGGACATGGCAAGGCGGGGGAAGCAGGCCTGGCGGAGGTAGCGGATGTCGTGGGGTTTTAAGTCCCGCTCGAACTGGAGCTGCTGCCACTCCCCCAAAATACTGCCCTCCCGCTCCGAAATGCTCCTGGCCTTCACGGTGCAGACGGCGTTCCGGGGCATATTTTTCAGGGTGAAGGTCAGCTCGATGGGATCCATGTCCTCAAAAAGCTCGTCGAGCCTGCCCGGCTCAAAGGAGCTCTCGGCGCGCATATAGAAGCTGCTGTTGAAGTGCTTCTGGTTGGAGCACAGGATATGGAGGCTCCCGTCCTGGGCGCGGGTGACCACGTAGTTTTCGCCCCGCTCCACAAGGCAGTAGCCTAAGGTATTCAGCATTTGCAGGGAGAAATAGGCGGGCTTGCGGATGGAGTCCACGGTCAAAAGCCCCATGCCGCCGCTGACCACCGCGTAGGTGTCGTAGTGGCTCCCCAGGAGGTCCGAGCCGGAGCTGACAGCGATAAGATCCGCCGCATCCCAGATCTTCGGAAGCTTCTGGGCGATATACGCCGCCCGGTAGGTGCTGTCGTTGAGAAAATTCCTGTCGGAGATGGAAAAGCTCCACTCCGCCACGAAGAGCTTGCACCGCTCAAAGCCCCCCTCCCGCAAAAGCTCCCGCGTCCGGCGAAGCTGCTCCTCCTCGCTGTGGGGGTCGCTGGAGCGGTGGGCCACCGGGGAGCGCTGTCCCTCCTCGCTGTAATAGGGGAAGAGCAGGATGGACCAGAAGTCCGGGACGCATTCCCGCTCCCGGCACCGGTCAAGGAATTCCCTCTGCCGCTCCTCCATCCAACCGGGGATGGCGCCGGGGCCGCCGACGCTGGCGAAGGGCAGCTGCTCCTTGACGGTCTTGTGAAAATAGGCATACGCCTCCGGGTACGCAAAGCCCCCGTCGTCGCGGTAAAAGGCGTCGGAGTCGTCGGCGGTGAAGATATAGCTCAGCTCAAAGATCCACTGGCTCACCTCACCTTTGCCGTAGCGGTTGGCAATGTGCCGAATGAAGTCCCGCAGAAGGTGCTCCCAGGCGCGGCGAGACTTGAAGTCGATATAGGTGTGCTCCTGGGTGATAAAGCCGCTCTCGTCCTTAGTGATGGTGGCGGGACGGCTGCCAAAATCCAGCCAGGGCTTGACACGCCGGGACACCAGAAAGTCCAGAACGCTGTCCAGCTGCGCGTAGTTATATCCGCCCAGGTGCTCGCCGTCGGCAAGCATCAGCTTTTTGGAGAACACGTCCCAAAGCCGCACGTAGGTAAAGCCGATGTTCTCCGTCAGATCCAGGACGTGCTCCCGCATCCCGGCGTAGGACAGCATGGATACGGGGCCGATGTTCACCACCTGGTTCCAGTTCTTAGTAAATGCCTCCCCAGCGGCGGCGTCCGCCTCCACCTGGATGCGCCTGCGCCGTTCGGTGAAGCCCGGCTCCTGAATCACCAGCGTTTCGGAGGCGGAGAGGCGCTCCCGGACGGAGGCGATGTACTCCTGTTCGGACGCCCGCTCCGCCGCCAGGGCCTCCCGGCGTAAGCGCCGGTACTCCGTGGGGCTGACGCCCTGACGCTCCCGGAAGACCCGGTTGAACACGGAGAGGTTGGAAAAGCCGCAGTTGACGGCGATCTTCGTCACGTTCTCGTCGGTCTGCTCCAGCTCCAGCGCCGCCGCGTGGATGCGGACCTAGCTTACATACTCCACGAACCCCATGCCCGTCTCCTTTTTGAAAAACCGGGAAAGGGTGGAGGGGGAGACGTACATCTCGGAGGCCAGATGGGAGAGATTCACGCTCTCCCGGTAGCTCTGGTTGACGTATTGGAATATCTGCTGGAGACGCGCCTCGTCGCTCACCACGCCGCCCTCGCCGGGGAGCTCCACCAGGTAGTGCTCCACCAGGCAGTCCAGGAGCTTGAGAAGGTGGCTGTCCAGGAGGCAGTCGGTCCTCCGCCGCCCCCGGAGGTAGTAGTACACCAGCGCCCGGAAGATGCCCCGCACGTCGTGGTAGGAGCGGGACTTGTCCTCGGCGCTGGAACAGCGGAACACCACCGCGCCGGTGCCAAGGAGCTCCCACACCATGCGCCAGGGGTATTTTACGCAGCACAGGACCGTCCCCTCCGGGCAGTCCACGCTGTGGGGGAGGCTGGAATTGATGAGAAAGACGTCCTCCTCGGCCATGTGCACCGTCCGGCCCTGGATGTGCACGTCCGCCGGGCCCTGGACGGTGAAAAGTACGTCGATCTCCGGGTGCCAGTGCTCCTGGGCGTTCTCGCCGTGGAGGAGCAGCAGGCGCATCCCCTGGTAGGTGCTCACGGGAACCACCTCGTTCACAACATTAGTACGGAGATTGTATCATACGGCGGCGGATTTGTCAAACACGTCCCCTGGGAAGTCCTGGGAGGACGTATTTTTTGTGTAGGTTGACATAGTCGTGAGAAAATTCCAGCTTTTTTCAATTGCAAAAAGTGTGTGACGATTTTTGCGCGCAAAAAGGGAGGGGTGCGCCCATTTGCAAAAAAGAATGACCGAAAGTGCAAGGAGCGGCGAGCGGTTTTTGTGCGTTATGCCTATAATGGACTCACCAGCCGGCGGAAAAGGCCCGGAGCAGGGGGCCGGATCGCCGGAACGCAAATTCCAGGGGCGGGGCGTTTGGGGGGGAAGCCGCCAAAAATCCACAGCCCGTCCCATAAGAAAGGAAGGTTTCCATGAGCAGTCCAACCAAGGAAAAAACAAGTTCTATTATCTCGACAACGACGACCACGACCCCTGCATCCCCTTTGAGGAGATCGTCGCCGAGGTCAAGCGCCTGGGCTACAAGGGCTATATCGCCAGCGAGTACGAAGGCCACCACTTCGATGAGACCATCGACTCCGAGGAGCAGCTGCGGCACTTCGTGGCGCTCATGACAAAAAATCTTGAAAAGTGAGGAAACGACCATGAAAAACGGAAAACTCCAGGTGGGGATCATCGGCTGCGGCGGTATCGCCCACAACAAGCACCTCCCCGCCCTCAAATCTCAAAGCGACAAGTGCGATGTGGTCGCCTTTTGCGACACCATCATCGAGCGGGCCCAGGAGCTGGCGGATCAGTACGGCACGCCGGACGCCAAGGTCTATACGGATTACAATGAGCTTCTGGCCGACCCCGCCATCGACGTGGTACACGTGCTGACGCCCAACGTGGCCCACGCGCCCATCACCGTGGCGGCCTTTGAGGCGGGCAAGCACGTCATGTGCGAAAAGCCCATGGCCCACACAAGCGCCGACGCTCAGAGGATGCTGGACGCCTGGAAAAAGAGCGGCAAGAAATTCACCATCGGCTACCAGAACCGTTTCCGCCCTGAGGTCCAGAACCTGAAGCGCGCCTGCGAGGCCGGGGAGCTGGGCGACATCTACTACGGCAAGGCCCACGCGGTGCGCCGCCGCGCCGTCCCCACCTGGGGCGTGTTCCCGAATAAGGCCCTTCAGGGCGGCGGGCCCCTCATCGACATCGGCACCCACGCCTTGGACATTACCCTCTGTTGCATGGACAACTACGAGCCGGAGTCCGTCATGGGCAAGGTCTTCTACAAGCTGGGCCACCTGCCCCAAGCCACCGAGGGCAACGAGTTTGGCCCCTGGGACCCGGAGACCTACGAGGTGGAGGACTCCGCCATGGGCTTCATCCGCATGAAAAACGGCGCCCTCATCAACCTGGAGGCCGCCTGGGCCATCAATCTCCGGGAGTCCAAGGAGGCCAGCACTACCCTTTGCGGCACCCTGGCGGGCGCGGAGATCCTCTCCGGCATGGGCTACCCCGTGGACCAGCTCATATACAACCGGGGGCGCAACGGCCAGCTTATGGAGGAGCACATCTCCGCCAAGGGCAACGTGGCCTACTTCGAGGGCGCCAGCGGCGAGCCGGGCACCCTGGAGTGCAAGCAGTGGCTGGAGGCCATTTTGAACGACACTGAGCCCTTAGTCCGGCCGGAGGAGGCCCTGGTGGTCACCAAGATTTTGGAGGCCATCTACAACTCCGACAAGGCCGGGAAAGAGATCGTCTTTTAAGGAGGGAACACCATGAAATTAGGTTTCGTAAGCGCCATATTGGACCAGTCAAGCTACGAGGAGATGATGGACATAGCCTCCTCGCTCGGCTTTGCCTGCGTGGAGGTGGCCTGCTGGCCCCATGGCAAGGCCGAGCGCCGCTACGCCGGCGTCAGCCACATCGACGTGGAGCGGGTCCTCTCCGATGAGGCGTACAAGGCCCATATTCTCAGCTATTCCAAGGAGAAGAAGGTCGAAATTTCCTCCCTGGCCTTTTACCCCAACACCCTGGACGGCGATCTGGAGAAGCGCGCCGCCGCCGTGGAGCATCTGAAGAACGTCATCCGCGCCAGCGCCGCCCTGGACGTGAATCTCGTCACCACCTTCATCGGGCGGGACCAGACCAAGACGGTGGAGGCCAATCTCGACGAGATGATGACCGTCTGGCCCGGTATTCTGGACCTGGCGAAAAGCCTTGGCGTCCGCGTCGCCATTGAGAACTGCCCCATGCTCTTCGGCCCGGACCAGTGGCCCGGTGGGCAGAATCTGATGACTACGCCGGACATCTGGAAGAAGGTCTTTGAGCTCCTGCCCTACCCGAATTTCGGCATCAACTACGACCCCAGCCACTTCGTCTGGCAGATGATCGACTACATAAAGCCCATCTACGAGTTCCGCGACCGCATCTTCCACGTCCACTACAAAGACATCAAGCTCTACCCGGAGAAGCTGGACCGGGTGGGCATCATGGCCTATCCCCTCTCCTTCATGTCCCCGAAGCTCCCTGGCCTTGGCGACGTGGACTGCGGCAGGTACGTCT